>JBDNDT010000393.1:0-3112 GCA_046718985.1 Cytophagales bacterium | reverse complement strand
AAACATCATAAAAAAAAGGGGAGAAATTAATTTTTCTCCCTCTCTTTTTAAAATATAACTATTCTAATACCCTTTTTAAAAAAAAATCATTTCTCGGACGACAGTATATTAAAATCACTCTTCTTGATTTTCTACGCTTTAATTGGCTTTGAATGATGTGAATCTTGAAGGCTGACTTATCTTTACAACAATTTTTAACACATCATGATTTCAATTGACAATTTGACCGTCGAATTTGGCGGCAGGTCGCTCTTCAGTGACATCACTTTCAACATCAACGAAAAAGACCGTATCGCTGTGATGGGAAAAAACGGCGCAGGAAAATCTACTTTGCTCAAAATCATAGCAGGTGTTGATAAACCCACGCGAGGAAAGGTGACTGCACCAAAAGGATATACCATTGCTTATTTGCCTCAACACTTGCTCACAGACGATCATTGTTCTGTTTTTGAAGAAGCTTCAAAAGCTTTTTCTGAGATGAACAACATGAAAGCCGAACTTGATGAAATCAACAAACAACTTGAAGTGAGAACTGACTACGAATCAGATGATTATTCTTCTTTGCTCGAAAGGCTCAGTGAACTGAGCGAAAAAGTTTATTCCATTGACGACAAAAACTATGATGAAGATGTGGAGAAAATTCTTTTGGGTTTGGGTTTTTTGAGATCTGATTTCGGCAGGCCTACAAAAGAGTTCAGTGGTGGTTGGAGAATGAGAATTGAACTTGCCAAAATTTTGCTTCAAAACCCTGATTTGATTTTGCTCGATGAACCAACCAATCACATGGACATTGAATCAATTCAGTGGTTGGAAGAATTCTTAATCAATTCAGCAAAAGCCGTTGTTCTCATTTCACACGATAGGGCATTTGTGGATGCCATCACCAACCGCACCATTGAAGTGACCATGGGAAGGATTTATGATTACAAGGTAAATTACAGCAACTATCTCACTTTGAGGGCTGAAAGAAGAATGCACCAACAGAAAGCTTATGAAGAACAGCAAAAATTCATAGCCGACACCACTGAGTTTATTGACCGTTTCAAAGGAACTTATTCAAAAACGCTTCAGGTGCAATCTCGTGTGAAAATGCTTGAAAAGTTGGAATTGGTGCAGGTGGATGAAGTGGATACCTCTGCCTTAAACCTGAAATTTCCTCCTGCCCCAAGATCGGGGAACTATCCGGTGATTGTGAAAGAAGTGACCAAAAAATACGGTGACCATGTGGTGTTCAACAACGCTTCTCTCACCATTGAGAGGGGGCAAAAAGTAGCTTTCTTAGGAAAAAATGGTGAAGGTAAATCAACCATGGTGAAAGCCATTATGAAAGAAATTTGTGTTGATGGAGGTTCAGTTGAAATCGGCCACAATGCCATGATTGGTTATTTTGCCCAAAACCAAGCCTCTTTATTAGACCAAGAAATCACCATTTTCGAAACCATAGATGCCATTGCTGTCGGAGACATTCGCTCAAAAATAAAAGATATCTTAGGTGCTTTCATGTTCAGCGGTGATGACATCAACAAAAAAGTGAAAGTCCTTTCCGGTGGAGAAAAAACAAGGCTAGCAATGGTTAAGCTATTGCTTGAGCCTGTGAACCTTCTCATTCTCGATGAACCGACCAACCACCTTGACATGAAGACCAAAGACATTTTGAAAGATGCGCTCAAAGTTTTTGAAGGAACGGTGATTTTGGTCTCTCACGACAGGGATTTTTTGAATGGTTTGGCTGACAAAGTTTTTGAGTTTACCAATAAGCGTGTTGTGGAACATTTCGAAGACATCAATGGCTTCTTGAGAAATAAAAAAGTGGAAAATATGAGGCAGTTTGAGAAAAAGTGAACATTTTTTGAATAATTCTTGAGTTCTGTATAAATGAAAAATTATCTTTTTTTGCAATTGAAAAATTGATTATATTATTTTGAATTCAAGATAAACAGCATCTGCAAGAAGGATTGAGGGGTTTGTTTGAGCTCCTTTTTTGTGTAGCGTAGCGGAACAAAAAAGAGCGAGCCCCGAAAGCCTGGCCGCCCTTAGGCGGCTTGCCCAAAATAAAAATAAATTTTCTAAACACGAAGCAGACTAAATTTGTCAATATAAATTCAAATACTGAATTGACTTAGAAAAGAAAAAATCCGGTGTTATTTTACTGGTTACAACAATGGTTTAAAAAGGAATTATAGTGAAAAAAGCAATGGATTAACTGTTCAGAAAAAAGGTGTTTTGTAGGTTTTTAAAAAAAATCCCCATATTTGGGGCAATTGAGAGAGTATGGCAAAGAACCTTGTGATAGTAGAGTCGCCTGCCAAGGCAAAAACAATTGAGGGTTACCTCGGTGAAGATTATGTGGTTAAATCTAGCTATGGTCATGTGAGAGACTTGCCAAAAGAAGGTTTGAACATTGACATTAAAAATGGTTTCAAACCTTTGTATGAGGTGAATGACGACAAAAAAGACGTTGTGAAAGAGTTGAAAAAACTTGCCAAAGATTCAAGCATAGTGTGGTTGGCAACTGACGACGACCGTGAGGGAGAGGCCATTTCTTGGCATTTGTATGAGGCATTGGAATTGCAAAAAAAGGAAACAAAAAGAATAGTTTTTAGAGAAATCACCAAAAAAGCGATTTTAAGCGCGATTGAAAAACCGCGTTCCATTGATTTGGATCTGGTGAATGCGCAACAAGCAAGAAGAATTCTTGACCGTTTGGTGGGATATGAACTTTCCCCGATTTTGTGGAAAAAAATCAAAACAGGTCTTTCAGCCGGCAGGGTGCAATCAGTGGCGGTGAGGCTCATTGTTGAAAGAGAAAGAGAAATTGAGCAGTTTAAATCTCATTTTGTTTATAAAGTTTCGGCAATTTTCGAAAACGCCGGCGGCAAAAGCATCAAAGCAAAACTGAACAAAGAGTTCAGCAAAGAAGAAGATGCGCAAAAATTCTTAGAAGGCTGTGTGAGCGCTGATTTTTCAGTTCGTTTAATCGAGAAAAAGGAAGGGAAGAAATCACCTGCACCGCCTTTCACCACTTCAACATTGCAACAAGAAGCCGGCAGAAAATTAGGTTATTCTGTGGCGCAGACCATGACATTGGCGCAAAGGCTTTATGAGTCGGGTA
>JBDNDT010000392.1:0-3124 GCA_046718985.1 Cytophagales bacterium | reverse complement strand
TCATCGGTGGTGGACTTGGTTTGTCATTGTTATTTTTGAGAATCGGTGTGTTTGAATCAGGAATGTTTGAAAAAACCAAACATGAAAATATTTCATCAGGAATCAAACTGCTCTTTACCAACAAGAAATTATTTTTAAAATATGTTTATTGTGTCGCTATCGGGCTTCCGGTATGGTTTATTATAGGCATATTTGTAGGCAGAGCTCCTGAAATCGCAAAAATGCTGAATATCAACGAACCAATCCAACAAAGTTTATGTGTATCACTCTGCTACACAGGCCTTGTTTTTGGTGATTTGTGTAGCGGAAGCATAAGCCAACTTATCAGGTCTAGAAAAAAAGTACTTATAATTTTCTATGTTCTCGCAATTACTGTTCTGCTCACCTATGTGAACGCTTTCGCAATCAGTTCTTTTTGGTTTTATGTGTTGATTTTTGGTTTAGGGTTCTCTGTGGGATTTTGGGCTATTTTTGTTACCATTGCTTCTGAACAATTTGGCACAAACATCAGAGCAACATCTGCCACAACAGTTCCAAATTTGGTGAGAGGCTCATTGATTCCAATAGCTATGATGTTTGATTTTTTCAGAAAATCATCCGATTTTTGGACTGCTACTTATCTTTCCGCAACGATTGTTTTTGCAATTACGATTTGGGCATGGTTCAAAATGGAAGAAACTTTCGGAAAAGATTTAGATTATACAGAAAACTAAAGATTAGCTTTTAAGTCCTATTGCATTCAACAATAACATCAAAATATTTATAAAATGACAACATTTGACATAAATCTTAAATCTATCATTTCAATTCTCACATTCTTGATATCATTCACCGTTTTCTGTCAAGCAAACAAACCCAAGCCATCAAACTTCACCGTTGTTGGCGATTGGATGAGAACGGATGAAAACAGAAATGTTAAAATCATCACTTTCAAAAAAGACGGAACAGGAAGCATGGAGCAATGGGAATATGTCTATAAAGTTCTAAACGACAAACAAATTCAATTTAATGATTTTGACGGAGAAGAATACATTTCTGATTATGTTTTCGGAAAAAACTCGATCACACTATCCGGTGGATATTTCACGGTGAGTGAAACATTTTTTGTAAAAGGCAGTGATGAAAGCTATCGCCCGGTAGCATACACAGACCCAAGCCAATTAATAGGTTATTGGAAAACCAAAGATGGTGGTAAAATTGAATTCACTAAAGAAGGAAAAATGCACATGGGCGGAGGGGTTTATGGTTACAAGGCTGATGAAAACACTATAACTTTTACCGGTAGTAATGGACAAAGAACTGTAGATTATAAGATTAGAGCCGGAGAATTAATCATTGATTTTCCTGACAAAGTGAAGACCTTCAACAGAAGTTCTGCTGAAGATTTTGCAGACCCTTTTGAAAAAAGTGCCGAGAAACCGCAACCAAAGAAAAGCAGTGGAACTCCTCCGGTGAAAAGATGAGGGTGTTTTTATTTTGAAGATCTAAATTCATTATGCTTTTTCTTAATTTATTTAACGCTAAAGATTAGTTCTGTTTTAATTAGAGTATGAAGTCTTTTATTCATAACTCATCTCAACATCTGAATTTTTTAAAATAAATAATAAAGTTTTCATTGACGCTTCAATATTCTTCTGATATTCAAAAGAAAACTCATTCCACTTTATGTGAATTTACAATGCTCTGTTAATTAATTAATTAACTCGAAATCAAGTCTTACAAAGTACGCCATTTAAAGCACTACAAATGGTATTTCAAACCGAAGAAAACAAACTTAATTTTTAATATTTGATTTTATCACAAAACAATATTCTATAAAGTAAAAATTGATAAAAATCACTTTTTAAATAATCGATTATTTATAGCAATTCATAACAATTAATTAATTTATTTGATATTTTGTTTAACCATTTTAACAAAACTTTACACAATCAATTTTAATTTTTTATGATTTCCAAACCCAATTAATAACAATACGTAATTGATTTCATAAAATTTCTATGATGAAAAACCTCACAGTCTGACGATTTTTAGCCATGAGTTATATTTTATCCATAATAAATCAAAAAGGAGGGAGTGGAAAAACCACAACATCGGTAAATTTATCTGTTGCCTTAAAAGACCTCTCTTTAAAAATACTTGTCATTGATTTAGATCCTCAAGCGAGCTTAACTTTCAGTTTTGGTATAAATAATTCTAAAAACATATTCAACTTCTTAGAAAACATTAATGATGAATTCGAAAAAAGTGAAGATCTTTCTATCATACCTTCTAATCAGGATTTAGCAGATTTTGAACTGGATTTGGTCAATATGCCAAATCGAGAGTTTATTATTAAAAGTTTTCTAGACCAAGTCAAAACTAGTTTTGACTTGATAGTGATTGATTGCCCCCCTTCACTTTCATTGTTCACCATCAACGCTTTGACAGCATCAGACGGATTGCTGATTCCTTGTGTATATGACGTACTTTCTGTTCATGGACTCACTCAACTTTCAAACACTGTCAACAAGGTGAAAATGGGCTTAAATCCTGACCTTAAAATCTTGGGCGTTTTGCCTGTGATGTTCGACAGTAGAAAAAAACTCACCACAGAAATTGACCAATATATCAGGAAAGAACTTAAACTTCATGTTTTTGACACAAAAATAAGATTAGATGTGAAATTGACTGAAGCTCCCTCATTTGGAAAAAGTGCTATTGAATATTCACCAAATTCAAAAGGATCAGTTGATTATAAAAAATTAGCAACAATCATTTATCAAAAAATAAACACACAATTTTTAATAACTAAACCTTAAAATCATGGCAATAGGTAACAATCTCAAAAAAGAAAAACTTATCCCGACCTCACCAAACGAAGAAACTACAATTATGTCTGGAGAGAAAACCATTGAAAACCTCGAAAAAACCATTGAAAGGCTATTAGCTGAAAAGAAATCAATGGAGTTTGAAATGAAACAACAACTTGAAGAGGCTAAAGCACAAGAAGAAGAAATCAGGCAAACAATGGAAGAGCTTCAAGCAACTCAAGAAGCAACTGAACGAGAAATGAAAAAAAACCGCCAAATTCTTGACGGCTGCGTAGATGCTGTGGTCACCATTGACCAACAAAATAAAATAA
>JBDNDT010000391.1:0-3129 GCA_046718985.1 Cytophagales bacterium | reverse complement strand
ATTGTTCACAAAGGTGAGAAGGTGACTATTGTCACATATGGCATGGGTGTTCATTGGGCATTAGAACTTCAAAAAGAGACACAAGAGTCAATAGAAATAATAGACCTGAGGTCATTGTTACCATGGGATAAAGAAACCGTTTTCAAGTCAGTGAAGAAAACCGGAAAAGCCATTGTGTTGCATGAAGACACATTCACAGGAGGTGTGGGTGCAGAAATTGCGGCTTGCATCACAGAAGAATGTTTCACCAAACTTGATGCACCCGTGAAAAGAATTGCTTCAATTGACACACCGATTCCTTTCAATGGAATGTTAGAGAAAAACTTCTTGCCAAAATCAAGATTAAAGGAAAAAGTTTCCGAATTATTGCTTTTCTAAAAGAAAAAATAGTAATTTGTAAAGAATTTGGCTCTTTGTGTCAGTTCTTTGGTGTATGAAAAAATCTGTAATATTGATTAGTTTGGTTGTTTTGCTCATTTTCGGATGCAAAAGGAAAAACGCTATGGCTTGCCCTGCATATTGGGAAGGTGATAAAGGAAAGGGTGAAATGCGTGGCACCAACATGACCAAAGATGAAGATGGCAACGTGGTGATGAAAGACAATCTACCGCCGAAATCACCCGTAAAAAAAAATGTCAACACCGGATTGATTGACAAAAAGAAAGACAAAAGAATGAATGCCGGATATTATCGCGGAAAGAAAAGAAAATAAATCTTTAATTCAATCATCTTGAAAAAAAATCAAAAGGTTTTAATTTTATTGTTTCTTGCCTTTTTGCAAATACAATTTGCCTTTGGTCAAGACAGCAAACCGCCCAAAAATCCAAGTTCTTACTCTGACAAGAGCAGAGAAATCAAAAATCCCAAAAGACCACAACCAACAGTCGGGGCTGATAAACACAAACAAAACCCGCCAAAGAACAAGCAAACCTACAGGATTCCCGAAAACAAAATGGCAGAGCCTAAAAACCCTGCACCAACTGTGAGGCCAAGCAATCAATCATCTGAACCCAAAAATCCGCAGTCTTTTAAACAAACCGAAAGCAAGCAAGCAACGCCTAAAAATGTACAGGTTTACAGACAAAGAGAATCAAAAATGGACGGACCTAAAAATGGTGTTGTTTTCAGAGAACGAGAAAGCAAATTAGACGAGCCTAAAAACCCAACCACTTTCAGGCAAAGAGAGTCGAAAATGGATGTACCTAAAAACAACACCTCTTACAGTCCTTGGAGAAGCAAATCTAATGTTCCACAAAATCCACAATCTTACAGAGTTCCTGAAAGCAAGATGAAGGAACCTCAAAGCACAGACCAAGGAAAATATTTTCTGCCCAACTATAAGTCAAAACAAAGAGAGCTTTCCCAATATCAAGGTGACGGAAAAATGAAGCCCAAAAACACTGAAGACAAATTCAATTCAAGTGGAGATGTTACCATGAACACTTACAAGAGTAGAATCAATAAAAGGATAGATTTCAACAGGCAACTGCACGACTATTCAGGTGACCTGCCAAACACCTCAGTTGAGAAAGTAAAAGATAACCGAAAAAAGAAAAGTCAAGAATCAGCTAACAATTCTGGTGACTTAGACATGAAAGCATGGGAAAACAGAAACCAAAACAGAAAGAACAGCAGCAAAGAACAGTCAAGTTCTCAAGGAGACCTTGATATGAAAGCATGGGAAAACAGAAATCAAAACAGGAAAAATAACTCAAGAGAAGCGGCTACATCAACCGGAGATTTGAAGGGAAACTCACTTCAGAGCAGAGCTGAAATGAGAAAAAGAAAGAATCAAGAAATCAGCAATAACCAAGGTGATATTGAGGGTGATTTTTTGGCTAAAAGAGAAGCGTTTCGAAGAAAATCAAACAGAGAAATCAGTAACAATCAGGGGGATATCGGTGGAAATTACTTGGCTGATCGAGAGAAATTTATCAGAAAGAAGAATAATGAAATCAGCAATAGCCAAGGTGACATTGGCGGAAACTATTTGGCGAAAAGAGATAAAATGTACAGAACAAAAGACAAAGAGCAATCCAACTATCGAGGAGATATCTTGGTGAGTTCAATGATGAAAAAACAAAAGGAAATTAGAAAAAAATCTAAAGAAATTGCGAACTATCAAGGAGATATTGTGGTTAGCAAAAGGAAGAAAGGTCAGCATCCAAGCGCCGTCTATCAAGGTGGAAGAGTCGCGAATTCTTACAAAGACAAGGAAAACATGCGGAAAAGAATGTTGAAACGCAACGGCGACAAACAGGAAATTCCGAATTATCAAAAAGAACGTACCAACAAACTTGGATATGACAAAAAGGAGGCTGAATTCTGGCAAGAAACCGAAAGAAAATACAGCAGACCATAAAAATTTAACATGAATTGGGAAAATTTAAGCTCAATTGAGCAAGCAAAAGAATTGATAGCATCATCTGTTTCGAAACCTGTTGTTTTCTTCAAACACAGCACCAGATGTTCAATCAGTTCAAGTTCATTGGCAAGAGTGGAAAGACAATGGAAATCTGATTTAGATTCGAAATTTCGCTTTGTGTTTCTTGATTTGATTAAACACAGAGACGTCTCAAACTTTTTGGCTGAAAAATTGAATGTAGAACACCAATCACCTCAAATGATTTTAGTCAAAAACAACCAAGCTGTTTTCGATTCTTCTCATAATGCCATAACTTTGACAGACTTGGAAGAACAGTTAGCTTGATTTGTTGAAACCATTTTTTTATTTTGTTAAATTTCTTTTTCATCCCTTACCGATTTCAGGTTTGGTTGCTTATTTGTCGTGCTTGCCGATGAACTTAGCAGACGAGGTGTTTGATGTTATGCCACTGTCAGGTGAAAACATCAGAACAATAGAAAGCCCTGTTGTATATTACTTTGATGGAAGTTTAAAACACATTTATCCCAACGAAAATTGCTATTTTTCATTAGGAAACCCACCTTTTAGCGAACATTATAGCCGTGGAGGAATTAAGTTTGTTACTCAAAGGGTTATTGACATGATTCCTGATGGAGAAACATTGTGTTCTGAAAACAAGCAAGTCATTCAAAAGAGAGTGCTGCCGCCCATTCCGACAGAAATCAAACAATACACCAAAAAAAATTTCTTGTTGGCCAATTTTT
>JBDNDT010000390.1:0-3131 GCA_046718985.1 Cytophagales bacterium | reverse complement strand
GTTGGTTTTGAAAAAACCTTCTAACAAGTTAAAATTAACTCCTCTAAGCCTCAAAGCTCCATCTTTAATGATGATATCGCCCAAGAGATTGTCAATGGTGAGGTTGTCATAAAGCACCCTTTTGATGTCAGAACTCAACACAAAATCAAATGCTTTAGGCACTTCAACAGCTTCAACATTTGAAGGTATTTCTTCTGCAACAGGTTCCGGTTTTGGTGCATTTGGGTCAGGCTTGGGTATGAACTCATTCACATCAAACTGATTGGAGACAAATTTCATTTCACCTTTCACCACACCATCACTGAACACAAAAGGGATATAATTGGCAATGTAACCGTCAATGGCAATATCACTTGCCCCCAAAAAGCCTTTTAAACCTTCGATTTTTAGTTTTTGAGGGTCAAAATTCAGATTTCCTGTAGTCATTTTAAAGCCCTGAGGCAATAAATCTCTTTCGAAATATTCAAAATTCTTAAAATTCATATTTCCTGAAGTAGGGAATTTATCAAAACGTCCGGCTGTGACATCTGAATAAACTCCTTTGGTGTTGAAATCATTCACAGTGACAATCCCATTCATTGTTGTTCCTTCAATCGGGAAAATCTTAAATATTTTACCTAAATCAATGATACCTTTTGCAGAGAAATCCCATTTATAATTTTCTAAATCTTCCAAATGCAATTTCAAATCAAAGGGCTGTTGATCCATTTGGAAGGCAAATTTGGTGATGTCTATTTTCATGTCTTTCATCTGACCACTAGGGTTCATGGCACTGCCTGTCATTTCTATATTTTCAATGGCCGACGGAAAATCTTTTGATTTGGCAAAGCCTTTTGTGAGGTTCATGTTGGCAGAAACCGCAGGCATGGTGTTTGTTGCCGCTTCATAAATCCCTTTTGCTTTGGCATCAAGTCCGAAAAAGCCTTTCAACTCTGTTCCCTCGATTGGAAACACTTTTGTGAGTTCATCTAAATTGAGTTTTGCCATCACATTAGCGTTCAAGTCCATTTTGCTAAGGCCTTTCAACTCTAATGTTGCATCTATTGGATTGGATCCCAAATCCATGTGGAATTTTTTCAAATTGACATATAGGTTATCAATTACATCTTTGTTTTCCACAAAAAGGTCTATGCCGATGTTGCTCACAGGTGTGGGAAGGTCAGGATATTTGAACATTGCCTTTTCCACGTTCAATTGCAAACCAAATTGAGGCAGTTCAGTGGCACTTTGTTTTCCTTTGGCAAAGCCACTGAATGAAAATTCGCCTTCAGTTTTGATTTTATCAAATTCTGAGAGAAACACAGCAGGAATCAAAGACAAAAGACTTTTGAAACTGGTTTGAGGTGCTGAAAATTTAAGATCCATTTCTGAATATGCTGTGTCAGGCATGGAATAAAAACCATCAACATGCAAAGCAAATTCATTGATTTTGAAGGTATTTTCTTTGAAAGTATATTTTGATTTTTCATTATCAATGTTTATTGCAACGTCGAAATCTATTTTTGCTTTGTTGAGGTAAGTGGAGTTACCGACTTTTGCAGAAATTGCGTCTATGGTTGTTTTGGTAACCAAATCAAAGATCGAATTTGTGATATCTCCTTTTCCACTGTGATTCAGGTTAACAATTTCAGCATGTGTGTTTGAAGAATAGTCATCAAAACTCACATAACCTTTGCTGATTTCCCACTTTTTCACTTTCAAGCTGAATGATGAAGGTTCTTCATCTTCTTTGGGTTTTTCATCTACTGCGGATGTGTCTTTCTTTGCGATGTCCCAATTGGCTTTTCCCTCTTTGTTTACTTTGGCTTTTATTCTTGGCTTCTCAAGTCTGAGACCTAAAACTTTGATTTGGTCTCCTTTGATGACAGACATGATGTCAACGGTGAGGTTAAACGATCCGATTGATGCCAAAGTGTCACCATTGAAATCGTTGATACCTACAACTCCAAAGTCTCCCAATGAAACGGAGAGATTGGGAAAATTCCTGATTAATGACAAGCTGAATTTGCCTTCATCAAAAAAGACTTTGGCTTCAATTTGCTTGTTGATTTCTGACTCTAATTTTTCTTTGATTTGTTTTTTAAAAAGCATTGGAAGGGTGAAGAGCAACACCATAACCAAAGCAAAAACACCTGCCAAAATAATTAAGAACTTTTTCATGGGTCGTGAACAATTTGGTGGTAAATATATCTGAAAAAAAACACACGTTTAAAGAAGAACGAAAAAGAATTTAAAGGATTATATTTTAAGGGCAAATGAATGCCAAAATTTGTCTTCAAAAAAAACACCCTTAGCCCCAAAAAACTTCAACTGAGCATTGAATCTCCCTCGCAACAGGGATGGTGCGGTTGTTTGAGCTCCTTTTTTGTGTAGTGCAACGGAACAAAAAAGAGCGAGCCGCACCAGCCCGGCCGCCCTCAAGGCGGGTTGCCCAAACATAAAAAAAACAACTATTAACTAACAGAAACTTAACAATTGCTTAACCCGAAAAAAGATTGAAATTTATAGTTTTGAAAAAAACTTTTATAATGACAACAAAACTTCTATCCGCACTTTTCTTCTTTACAACAGCTTTTGTTTTTGCCCAATCAAAGGTTTTCTTCAGCGAATATATTGAAGGCTCATCTAACCACAAAGCATTGGAAATTTATAACGGCACTGACTCTACTATCAATCTTTTTGCCGAAGAAATTGTGGTTCAGGTTTATTCAAATGGCAATGCCAATCCCGGAACGGCAGTCAGACTAAGGGGATTGTTAGAAGCCGGAAAAGTTTTTGTTTTTGCACACCAACAATTTGGATTAACTGTCCCTGCGGGAACCATTAACCAACGTGACACGACAACCGCCTTGAATTGGTACAATGGCGATGATGCAATTGTATTGAGAAAAGGGGGTGCAATTGGTCAAATTCTGGATGTGATTGGACAAATCGGTTTTAGACCAACCGGAGGCGCATGGGTTAACAACGGAGTATCAACTTTAGACATGACTTTGCGCAGAAAGCCTTGGATCACTCAAGGCGATGCCAATGGTGCTGATTCCTTTGACCCAAGTGTTGAGTGGTTGGCATTTCCGCAAAACAATGTGGATGATTTGGGCAAATTTAGTCCTGTGCCATTGGGAAGCCCT
>JBDNDT010000039.1:0-11045 GCA_046718985.1 Cytophagales bacterium | reverse complement strand
AACAGCGTGTTGCCCGTGTTGAAAGAAGTAAAAGAAAAAGGCGATGAAGCCTTATTCCATTTCACCCTCATGTTCGATAAAATCAAAATCGAGAAACTTCAAGTTTTAGAAAATGAATTTGATGAGGCTCATAAAAAAGTTTCTAAAACTCTGAAAGAATCCATTCAATTGGCTTTCGATAACATTTCTGTTTTTCATCAATCTCAAAAAAGCCCTGTCAAGAAAGTTGAAACCATGAAAGGGGTTTCTTGTTGGCGAAAAAGCGTGGCAATTGACAAAGTAGGGCTGTATGTGCCTGGCGGAACCGCTCCTCTTTTTTCAACAGTGTTGATGTTGGGAACACCCGCAAAAATTGCAGGCTGTCGAGAAATCATCCTTTGCACACCGCCTGATTCTGCAGGCAAGATTAATCCTGCTATTTTGTATGCAGCAAAGCTTGTCGGGGTCACAAAAGTATTCAAAGTGGGTGGCGCTCAAGCAATTGCTGCCATGGCTTATGGAACAGAATCCATTCCTAAAACATATAAAATCTTTGGTCCGGGAAATCAATTTGTAACTGCTGCCAAACAACTCGTCACTCAAGAGGGAGTTGCCATTGACATGCCCGCAGGTCCATCAGAGGTCTTGGTTTGGGCTGATGAGTTTTGTTCACCGGAATTTGTTGCAGCAGATTTGCTCTCTCAGGCAGAACATGGTGCTGACAGCCAAGTGATTCTGGTAGTTGACAGCGTTGAGTTAGCAAACGAAATACAAACTCAACTCAAAGAGCAGTTGAACCAATTGCCCAGAAAGTCGATGGCGCAGCAAGCACTTTTAAACAGCTCAACTTTGGTTTTTGCTGAAAAAAATACCGCTTTGGAATTCGTAAATACTTATGCGGCAGAACATTTGATCATTGCCTTGAAAGATGCAGTCAAAATGGCTGATAAAATCACCAATGCAGGCTCTGTGTTCATTGGCAATTATTCACCTGAATCTGTTGGAGATTACGCCTCAGGCACCAATCACACCCTGCCCACAAACGGCTATGCAAAAGCTTTCAGTGGTGTTTCTTTAGACAGTTTCGTCAAAAAAATCACCTTCCAAGAACTTAAACCCAAAGGTTTGCTCGCTTTGGGTGAAGCTGTGATGAACATGGCTGAGGCAGAAGGCTTGGAGGCTCACAAAAATGCTGTGCAGGTGCGCATCAACAAAATCAAAAACAAGTTATGAACCCATTTGAAGCAGATAAATATTTTTTACAACACATTATACAACTAAAACCTTATTCATCAGCAAGAGACGAATACAAAGGAAGCGAAGGCATTTTTCTTGATGCAAACGAAAACCCTTTTGGTTCTGCGACAGATGAAGGTAAGTTTAACCGTTATCCTGACCCTTTACAAAAAGAGCTTAAAAACCAAATTGCCAAACTGAAAGGTGTTGAATCTAATCAAATTTTTCTGGGAAACGGAAGCGATGAACCTATTGATCTTTTGATCAGGTCAACCTGTTTTCCAGGCAAAGACAGCATAGTGCAAATTGCACCTTCATATGGCATGTATCAGGTCTGCGCTGACATTCACCATGTGAACCTTGTTTCTGTTCAGTTGGAGGATGATTTCCTTTTGAATGCCACAAAATTGATTGAAGCTCAACAACAATCAAAAGCCAAATTGGTGTTCATCTGTTCCCCAAACAACCCTTCAGGAAATGCATTTGAAAAAAGCGAAATCATCAAAGTCATTGAAAACGTAAGCGCACTTGTGGTGGTTGATGAAGCATATATTGATTTTTGTCCAGAAAAATCAATGCTCAATGAACTTGCCAGATACCCTAACTTGGTAGTATTGCAAACCTTTTCAAAGGCTTGGGGATTGGCTGCACTCAGACTAGGAATGGCCTTTGCTCATGAGTCCATCATTTCAGTGCTCAACAAAATCAAGTATCCTTATAATCTCAACATCCTCACCCAAAACACAGTCTTAAAAGCCTTAGAAAACGCTCCTAGGGTAGCGAGATATGCAAAACAACTGAACAACCTGAAAGCTGATTTGATTGTGACCTTATCAGCCATGGAAAATATTAAAAAAATCTATCACTCAGATGCTAATTTCGTTTTAGTGAAGTTTGACAAAGCTAAGGAACTCTTTGATTCTCTGATTAATAAAAAAATCATCACCCGTGACCGATCCAAAGTGATCATGTGCGAAGATTGTCTTAGAATCACAATCGGTACACTTGAAGAAAATGATGCTTTGATTCATGGAATCAATGATTTTTACACATCAATAGCATAAATCAAAATTTGTATTTTTTTTCATGGGCAAATCGCCTGAGGGCGGCCGGGCTGTTGCGGCTCGCTCTTTTTTGTTCCGTTGCACTACACAAAAAAGGAGCTCAAACAAACCGCGCCATCCCTTTTGCAGGTGAAGTATTTTCCTTATTTTGAATTCATTTCAGGCTGAAAATCAAAGGAATACTTTTCTTAAACTTGAAATTTATCTCAAAACAACACAAACAAAGCCAACCACACAAAACCCAAAGCATGAAAATAATAGGTAGCATTTCTGATTCCGTTGATTGATTTTGAATGAATCTTAAACTGATAATGCGATACCAATAGATATACAACGAAAATTAACCCACCCAATATATGAGCAAAGTGAAAGCCTGAAAGAAGCACAAACAACATTAAATTTGTTTTCAGCACATCAAAATATCTTTCAAAAAGTTGTGACCAACCAATCATTTGAGACATCATAAACATTAAGGTCACACATGCAGAAACCAAGAGCATCATGATTCCTTTTTCGATTTCATCCTTTTGATAAAAATGATATGAAAAATGAATACTAATACTGTTCAACACCACCAAAATAGTACTGAGATAAAAAATCGGACTCACTTGAAATTGTCCTGACTTAACACTAGTGTAAACTATTGTCAAGAAAAGGAATGAAATGAAACTAGAAGAAAGAAAAAACCAAAGTAAATTGTTTTTTGCTATAGAGGATTTGTTTTTTTCTTTTATTCTTTTGTGAATCAGGCTTTTGATATCAGTCATAATTAGTGTTTGATTTAATTTATTTAACTACTGACTGAAAAAATTAGTTGCAAAATATGTTTGATTTTTTAACAAAATCCTTACAATTGAAACATAATTGAAATCTTTATGAACTTCATCTCTGTCAACCCACTTAACAATGAACACAACTTTCAAATTCATGCCGATTCCCCTGAATTATTAAACAATAAAATTGAACGAAACAAAAGGGCATATTTAGAATGGAAAGCTACACCCATTGATGATCGGTTGAAACTGATTGCTAAATTAGGTACAGAACTTGAGCACCAAAAGTTATATTTGTCAAATCTCATCAACAAAGAAATGGGAAAAAAACTGTCGGAATCAATTGCTGAAATTGAAAAGTGTATCAGCACAACAAAAGCGATTCAGCAAAAATTTGAAACTTGGATTGAAAATATTGAAAAAATTTCTTCCACAGAAAATGCCAAAGTCATCATTGAACCTTTGGGTGGCATTTTAGGAATCATGCCTTGGAATTTCCCCTTTTGGCAGGTTTTTAGGTTCTGTTTAAGCCCAATTGCTTTGGGAAACACCATATTGGTTAAACATGCCCCAAATGTGCCCATGTGTGCCATTGCCCTAGATAGAATTTTTGAAGAAGCAGGATTTCCTGAGCATGTATATGTCAATTTGTTTGCATCAGTCGAAAATGTAGAAATGTTGATTGCACACCCTCATGTGAAGGCCGTTTCTTTCACGGGAAGCTCAGTTGCGGGATCTAAAGTAGCGTCACTTGCCGGGAAGCATTTAAAAAAATCAGTCTTGGAGTTGGGTGGTTCAGATGCCTTCATAGTCATGGAAGACGCTGATTTGTCAAAAGCGGCAAAACAAGCAGTTTCTTCAAGATTGATAAACAGCGGTCAAAGTTGTGTTGCCGCCAAGAGATTCATTGTGCATGAAAATGTCTATGATGAATTTTTAGCAATAGTCAAATATGTATCAAAATCAATTAGCAACGATGCTAACAATGGCATGGAAACTTATCTTTCTCCTTTGGCACGGCTTGACTTGAAAAAAAACTTAAGCAACCAAGTTGAGCTTGTGAAATCATTTGCCAAAAATGTATTCATTGGAAGTCAAAATACTGAAAATTGTTTTTATCCGATAACCATTTTGGAGTTTGATAAAATGATGGAACCATTGCCAGAACTTGAATTTTTTGGGCCTGTCTTTTCTTTTTTTAAGTTTAAAAATATAGAACATGCCATTGATTTGGCCAACCAATCTTCATTTGGTTTAGGGGCATCAATTTGGGGAAAAGATGAAAAAAATATTGATTATGCAATCAAAGAACTGGAAGTAGGTACTGTAGCAGTGAATTCCATAGTCAAATCTGATGTGAATATGCCATTTGGAGGAATCAAAATGTCAGGTTATGGCAGGGAGTTGGGACCGATTGGAATATTAGAATTTGCCAATATTAAAACTATTTTTATGTGAGTTAAATTACATATAATCAGTATTTTGTGTAATTTTACTTAAAGCAAAATGTAAGAATATAAATTCCTCAAAATCAATTGAATTGATTGACAGTCTTAATAACATAATCAATTTCATTGTCTTCCATGACAGGACTCATGGGTAAACTCAACACTGTTTGATGAATTTTTTCAGTGATTGGCAATGAAAGATTATCCAAAGTCCCGAGGTAAGCTTTTTGCTGATGCGGAGGAATAGGGTAGTGGATAACCGTTTGGATTCCGTTCTCATTTAAATAGTTTTGAAGCAATTCTCTTTTTTCACACCTGATTACAAACAAATGCCAAACATGCGTTCCATAATCAGCAGTTTGTGGCAAAGAAATAATTGGATTGTTGATTTGATTCAAATATTTTGTAGCCACCTCATTTCTCAATTGATTTTCTTTATCAAGGTGTTTCAACTTAACATTCAAAACAGCGGCCTGCAACTCATCTAATCTTGAGTTTAAGCCTAGATATTTGTTATGGTACTTTTGATGAGAACCATAATTTCGATAAGCAAACAAAACCTCAGCCAGTTCGTCTTCGTTTGTGGTGATTGCACCACCATCACCCAATGCACCTAAATTCTTTCCCGGATAGAAACTGAATCCGGCTGCATCACTAAGATTTCCGGTCTTGATACCATTGTTTAGAGCTCCATGCGCTTGAGCACTATCTTCCAAAACTAAAAGTCCATGTTTTGAAGCTATGGTATTTATGTTTTTCATGTCAGCAGTTTGCCCATAAAGATGAACTGCCATTATAGCTTTTGTTTTTGGATTAATCTTTTCTTCAATAAGCTTTGGATTGAGGTTGAACGTGGTTTCATCAGGCTCAACCAAAACAGGAATTAAACCGGTTTTAGATATGGCTAAAACTGATGCTATATAAGTGTTAGCAGGCACAATCACCTCATCACCAATTTTTAGTTTGCCTAAAATCTTGAATCCTTCCAAAATCAAAATCAAAGCATCAAGACCATTGGCGACACCAATGCAGTGTTTTGTGCCACAATAGTTAGCGAAATCTTTTTCAAAATTCTTCACCTGTTCACCCAACACATACCATCCTGAATCAAAGATACCCGAAAGAATATGTTTAATCTCTCTTTCATATTGTTGGTTAATTTTGAGAAGGTCAAGGAACTTTATTTTTTTCATTTTTTTATTTCTATAATGTTATTTCTAAAAACGTACTCAATTCCGGTTTCTTTATCAATCATATTCATGTCTAAAACAATACCATCGCAAGTGACATAGCCTTTATGCTGAGCAGGATTTCCATACCACAAAGTATGTGGAGGAACATTTTTGGTTAAAACACTTCCTGCACCGATTAAAGCATATTTACCAATTGAGATATTTCCCATAATAGTTGAGTTAGCACCAATTGATACATAATCATCTATCTCAGCTCCTTTATGTTTATTCGGATATTGTTGAGAACGAGGCGTCTTATTATTAACAAATGTCACATTAGGACCTACAAAAACATTATTTCCAATTTTAATTCCATCCCAAACATAAACACCACTTTTTATGGTTGTAAAGTCACCTATGATAACATCATTTTCAATGAAAGTATGACAATTGATATTACAACTTTTACCGATTTTTGCACCACCAAGAATCACTGAAAATTGCCAAACTCTAGTTCCCTCGCCAATATTTTGTGATTGAACATCTGCTAAATGATGAATGAAAATATCTTTATTTTTCATTAGAATTTATTGAATAAATCTTCTTAAAGTCATCAAAAGACCTGATATAATCATTTTCATCGAAATTGGTTGATGCAATTACCAATTGAGTAGCAGTGTGTGAATATTGCATGGTGTGCCAAACATTAGGAGGAATGTAAACACCGACATTCGGGCTATCTAGAATGAAACTTTTTAAAATACCATCAGCGTTTTCTGTATTCACAATAATTCTACCGGACACAGCTACTAAAACCTGTTCAGTTTTGAAATGAGCATGTCTTCCTCTCACAATGCTTTCAGGTGTGAAATAGGTCCAAAAAACTCTTTTAATTTCGAAAGGAATCTTTTTTTTAAATTCAGCAACTGAAATATAGCCTATGGCGGATTCTCCAAATTTTGAAAATTCTATTAAATGGGGTTCAGGAAATTTAGACATTACGATAAATATGTTTTCTCAACAAAATATAAGGGTCTTTTTTTGGATGCGTCTAAAGTTCGCCATATATATTCACCTAAAATCCCAAGAGCAATCATTTGAAAAGAGGAAACAACCAAAATAACTATCATAATCGCTGACCATCCTTCAACTGCAATGCCTCCCAAAAATTTCATCATTATGATAAATATTGCATAAATCAAAGCGAAGAATCCAAACAATAATCCTGAAACAGTGATAAATCTTAGGGGTAAAAAAGAGAAAGATACAAATGAATCTACTAATAATTTTATCTTTTTAGAAAGTGTCCATCTCGAAACGCCAATTTCTCGTTCTTTTCTCACATAAGGAATGTTCACATAAGTGAAACCCATCCATGTCATTAAGTAAAAAATATTAGTGTTTCTTTCTTTCAAATTTACAATTTCGTTCTTGATTATTTTATCAAACATCACATAATCAAAACCACCGGATGGTACGTTTTTTATGGCAAATTTCTTCATCAAATAATGAAAGGTATTTGAAAATATTTTTTCACTCCAAGTTTCTTCTCTGTCGGATCGGCTTCCAATCACTAACTTGAAACCATTTTTCCAATGTTTATACATATCCACCATCAGTTCAGGGGGGTCTTGTAAATCTGCTGCAATAACAACATTGCAATCACCTGATGCATATTCCATGCCGGCCACTATTGCATTGTAGCTACCCACATTGCCTGCTAATTTGATAACTTTTACTTTATCAGGATACTTTGACTTGAATTCTAATAATTTATCTAAAGTGTTGTCTTTTGATCCATCATCCACCATGACATACTCAAAACTTACATCCTCATCAAATAATAATTCATTTACTATTAACTTTTGTGAGGTTACAGGAATATTTTCTTCGTTGAAATAACATGGGATTATAATACTTATTTTGTTCATTATTTCAATTTACACTTTATCCAATTAATGATGATAATTAAATTTAGCTCTGATTAATTTTACTAACAAAGAAATATAACCTAACTATTTTTTTAAAACTATTTTTTTTGTAATTGAATAGACAATTATCAATAAAAACTACTTTAATTTGCTTTTCTTAAAACCAATCTTTAAGCAAACAGAGATAAACAAGCAAATCTTCGAATCTCAATTCAATTTTCAAGGAATGTTATGTGAAACAGGTATTGATTTGCCATTGAAAAATTGGTGACCATTCAAGGCGAAATCTGCAATCATTTTTCCTACTTCTTTAGCTGTCATTGATGCTTTGTTTCCTGGAAATGCGTTTTTGAACATATCTGTGTCAACAGAACCAAGACATAAACAATTCACGCTAATATTGAAATCTTTTAGTTCTTCTGCAAGTGATTCAGCAAGAATAGAAAGTGCACCTTTGCTTGCACTATAACAAGAAAGTCCTAGAAACTTTCTACTTCCTTGAAAACCTCCCATACTACCTACTAAAACAATATGTGAGCCATTCGCAAGGGCTAAATTAGGTAGCGTTTTTTTGATTATTTTGACGGCTCCAATCACATTTACATTGAAAGATTCTTCCCAATCTTCATCAGTTGTGTCGATAAAAAGTTTGTTAATCATTGTTCCTGCATTATAAATAAGTGCAGAAATAGGTAGTTTTTTTGAAAAATTAAGATTTTCTATACCCTCTTTAGAAGAAAAATCACACAAATACCATTCTATTTTTTTTGAATTGCTTATTTCTTTAATATTTTCAGAATTAAAAGACCTTGATATGGCAACCACTTTTTCAACCTCGTGATTTCCAATAAAATTCTTAAATATTTCTATTCCAATACCTCTACTAGCACCTGCAATTAAAACATTAGCCATTCTGATTAATTTGCCACATCTGACAAGAATTTGATTCTCATCAATCTCAAATCTTCTTCAGAATAATCGCCACCAAATTCTGCAACAGCAGCTTCAATGCTGTCGTTTTCAGAGTTCATGAAATATTCATAAATCTCCTCTTGCTTTTCTTGGTCTAAAACTTGGTCAACATAATAATCTAAATTCAATTTTGTTCCTGAAAAGCAAATCTGCTCAATTTCAGATAGCAATTCTTCCGGTGAAATATCTTTAGCTTCGCAAATTTCCTCTAAATCTACTTTTCGGTCAATCTGTTGTATGATATAAACTTTCAGTTTGGATTTATTAGCGCTTGATTTCACCACCACATCAGATGCGGTAATGATTTCATTTTCCTTCACATAACGTGCAATCAACTCTAAGAAAGCTTTACCAAACTTTTGTGCCTTTCCTAAACCTACACCATTAATTCTAACAAGATCGTCTTCTTTTGTGGGATAAGTTGTAGCCATTTCCTCAAGAGAAGCATCTTGAAAAATGGTGTATGGAGGAAGATTTTTTTCCTTTGCAACTTTCTTCCTTAATGCCTTTAATTGGTTATAGAGTTCTTCATCATAGGCGCTTCCAGTGACAACGGGTTCTTTCTCCTCTGTTGAATCAGTTCCTGAAAAATCATGATCTTTTGTTAATGTGATTGGATATGGTTTTTTAATGAATTCCTTCCCTTTTTCTGTTATTTTCAAAACACCAAAGTTGTCAACATCCTTTTCAAGGAACTCCATGATGAGGATTTGTCTGAAAACTGAGTTCCAGAAATCTTCATTTTTTTCATCACCTTCTCCGAAAATGTCGAGATCATCATGTCCATAACTCTCAACATATTCATTCATTTCACCTCTCAAAACATCAATGAGGTGATTCACTCCGAAACGCTGTTCGGTTTCTACAACGGCCTTTAATGCCAGAAGAACTTCTTCCATTCCTTCAAACTTTTCTTTTGGTTTGAGGCAATTATCACAAAATCCGCAATCTTTTTCAAGATGTTCGCCAAAATAATGCAATAATAATTTTCTTCGACACACTGACGACTCAGCAAAAGCAGTCATTTCCATGAGCAAATGCCTTGCGTTATCTCTCTCAGTAACAGACTTATCCTTGTTGAATTTCTCTAGTTTTACTATGTCTTCTTGGCTATAAAACATGATACAATTTCCTTCAAGTCCATCTCTTCCGGCACGACCTGTTTCTTGATAATATCCCTCTACTGATTTAGGTGCATCATAGTGAATCACAAATCGAACATCAGGTTTGTCAATACCCATTCCAAATGCTATGGTTGCTACAATCACATCGCAATTTTCATTCAAAAAGGCATCTTGATTGTGCATTCTCACATGTGATTCCAAGCCTGCATGATAAGGGAGTGCTTTCACTCCGTTTACTTTCAACTTCTCAGCAACTTCCTCTACTTTTTTTCTGCTGATGCAATATATGATTCCTGATTTGCCTTGATGTTCTTTGATAAATCTGATTAACTGTTTATCAATATCAATCTTAGGTCTTATTTCGTAATATAAGTTTTTTCTATTGAAAGATGATTTATATACATTGGCGTTTTCAATTTGAAGGTTTTTGAGAATATCTTGTTGAACTTTTGGTGTTGCAGTTGCTGTGAGGGCAACTACCGGAATTTTGTCACCCAGTTTTTCGATTATCTGCTTAATTTTTCTGTATTCAGGTCTGAAATCATGTCCCCATTCTGAAATACAATGAGCTTCATCAACAGCTACAAATGAAATGTTTGCTCTTTGCAACAATTCGATATTTTCATCTTTGGTCAGTGATTCAGGCGCAACATAAAGTAATCTTACCTTTCCTTCTAAGGTGTCTTTCTTAACCTTTGTGATTTCACTTTTGCTCAGTGTTGAATTCAAAAAGCAAGCATTCACTCCAAAACCACTTAATTGATCAACTTGGTTTTTCATCAATGCTATCAATGGTGAAATCACAATTGCCGTTCCTTCTCTCATCAATGCCGGCAATTGATAGCACAATGATTTTCCTGCACCTGTTGGCATAATTACCAAGGTGTTTTTGCCACTTAAAATGCTGTTGATAATTTCTTCTTGAGTTCCTCTGAAACTGTCATAGCCAAAAACCTCTTTTAACTTGGTTTTTAAATCTGCCTCCTGCTCTGTAATCATCTCTTTCGTTATAATATAAGGGAAATTGGATTTCGTATATGTATTTTAACTTATTGTGACATGAAATTACGATATTTTTGAAATCATGAAACAATATTAATACTTTTTTTTCTTTGCATGTAAGAAAAAAAGGAGTTATTTGCAGGTTATAATTAACAGATGACAAATGTCTAATCCGAATTTTTTTTTAGTAGTAATGGCCGGTGGAATAGGAACTCGATTTTGGCCATTCAGCAGAACAAGCAATCCGAAACAATTTCATGACATGATGGGCACAGGTCTGTCATTGTTGCAAAACACTTGCAAAAGATTCGAAGGTGTTGTTCCGAATGAAAATATCATCATTG
>JBDNDT010000389.1:0-3133 GCA_046718985.1 Cytophagales bacterium | reverse complement strand
CTGATGAGTTTCACGTTCATCGCGAATGAAATCCTGCTGTGAAACATAAATTCATGCTTATCATAAAGCGAATCTTGGTATTTTCCAAAAAATGGAAGTTTGACTTCAATGAACTCATTTATCAATTCCAAAGCTTCTGTTCTGTTTGTTGGCCAAATGAAATTTGTTGCATCAATTTCTCCTATGGTTTCAATTTTTGAGTTTTTTATGCTGTTGATGATTTCAAAAATCTCAGGATGGTCATATTTTCCCACTTTTGGAATTGGAGTTTTTGCATCAAACTTGTTCCTGTTTTCTTTATCGAAATTCCATTGACCTCCAATTGGTTCTTCTCCATTCATTAAAATATGGTGTTTTTTTCTCATTTTTCTGTAAAAATTCTCCATTAAATAATTTTTCCCTTTAAAAATTGATGAAAATTCTTGAGGAGTTATTAAAAAATGTTCTGTTTCGTATTTTTTATATTCAATTTTTACAGTTGAAAGCCATTTTTCTATGTTTTTTTGAACTCTATATTCATCAGGTTGCTGATATTCGAACATAAATATATTTTTATTATTTATGATTTGGGTTAAATTTTCTTCAAAACTTCCGAAATTTTCGGGGTCATCAAATTTATAATAAATCACCTCATGACCTCTTTTTACTAATTCTTGAGCAAATTGACGCATTGCCAAGAAAAATGCGACAATTTTTTGAATATGGTGTTTCACATATGTTGTTTCTTCTTTCACTTCCATCATCACATACACACTTTCAGGATTATTTTTTGAGAACCATGAATGTTGGATGTTTAATTGGTCTCCTAAGATTAGTTTTAGTTTTTGGGGATTTTGCATGTAATAAATTTGGTGAATTGGATTTTATTTAGTAGAAAAAATTGTTTTTAATTGTATTCAAACTTTCAATATTTTTTGCCGTACATGTGTTCATTCTTAAACCAGCTATGATGAGGAAATGTTTGTTGGCAGCTTTGTTGACCTTTGTAGCTATTTTTGTGTCAAAAGCACAGAAATGTATTGTTCTTGATGAGATTGAAAAAGAGTTTAAAATTAAAAAAGAGCACTTTTACTCATTTATTGACTCCTCAAACTCATTACATCATTTTGAAATCGAAAAATTAGAAGATAGTTTGTGGAAATTGCCAACTTCACTGTTAGCAAATAAATCTGAGATCACTTATTGGATTAAGTTTTGTTTAGAAAACAAGAACTCCAACCAAGAAAAATATGTGATTGAAGTGTTTGATTGGCAAATTCAAGAATTTGAGTTATACTCACAGAATAAGTCTGGAAAGTACATTTCACAAAAGAAAGGCTCCACAGATGGCTTCAAACAAAGAGATTACAAAACATTTAATTTGATTTTTGAACTAGATGCTGATTATGAAGGCGCAAGAACCTTTTTTGTTCGTGTGAAAACAAAAAGACATGGTTCCTTAGATTTTAGAATCAGAAAAGCTGCATTTTCAACTTCATATGCAGTTAGTGAATATTTTTTCTTAGGTGTTTTTTATGGATTCGTTCTTCTTATGCTTGCCTTGAATATTTTTCTTTGGGCATCCACTAGAGAAAATATTTATGGTTATTACGTATTATTCATCATGTCTTTGGCATTTCAAAGCTCTTTGATTGACGGAACAGGATTTCAATATCTCTGGAATCATAGCCCTGAGTTTGTTTATTATTCCTTAGACCTTTCAAAACTCTTGGTTTTGGGCACATTCTTTATTTATGTAAGTGAAATGCTAAAACTCCAATTCTATAAATTTTGGAATATAGCTTGGTTGAGCTCGCTTTTGTTTTATGCCCTTTGGCATTTAGCCTATATTTCAGGATGGTTTGAACTAAAATTTAATGGTTGGTTTTTAATGATTCCTTACACTTCAACTTTGGCAGTCGTTTTTAATGGTGTTTTCAATAAGCAAAAAGACAAATCTTATCAGTTGTTTTTGTTGGGTGTATGTTGTTTTTATTTGGGCATTTTGTTCATTCAGTTGAGAGACATGGGGAATACTCAATGGCTTATGCTATATGAATCTTTTGAAATCATAGCCAATTATTCAGTAAACATTGCCATTTTGATTGAATTGGTTTTGTTTTCATTTGCTTTAAGTCACCGTTTTGCCTTACAGAAAAATGCTGAAATTTTAGCAAATAAAAAATTGATAGATGAATTGCAGAAAAATGAATCTTTGAAAGAGGAACTTAATAAAACTTTAGAAGAAAAAGTTGATTTAAGAACAAAAGAGTTGCAAGAAAAAAGTTCAAAATTGGAAATGTTATTTATAGAGCTTGAAAACCTCACCAGTGTTGTCGCTCATGATTTGAGAACACCTTTAAACAGAGTGAAAGGATTGTCAGAGTTAGTCAAACTTTCTGGTGACTTGAATGATGAACAACACAAAATGCTGGAAATGATTTTCAAAACCTTGAAAGAGAGTGAACAGCTCATTAACAATATTTTAGAATTGAGAATATCCGAAAGTTCATCTCAAATTGAGTTTTCGAATGTTAATGTTGATTATTTATTTGAAAAAATAAAATTAGGTTTTTTTCAAGATCTGGAAAGAAAAAAAATAAAGTTGTTAATTGAAAATAACACTGGAATTGTGTTCTCTTCCAATGAAGCTATTTTGACTAGAGTTTTGGAAAATCTGGTCTCAAATGCTATCAAGTTTTCAAAACCATTTACCAATATTTTCTTAACAGCAAGGCAAACAGATGATTTTGTAGAAATTAAGGTTCAAGACCAAGGTTTGGGCTTTGATGAGAATGATTTGAAGCATGTTTTTGGAAAGTTTACCAAGTTAAGTTCAAGACCAACCCAAGGGGAAAGTTCAAATGGATTAGGTTTGAATATTGTTAAAAACTTAGTAGAAAAACTCGGTGGAGAGATTAAATTAGAATCTGAAAAAGAAAAAGGAAGTGTGTTTTTGCTAAGATTCTTCTCGAAATTTAAATTGAACCATGAAAATTGAAATTTGAAATGATTTAATTGGAGTAGCACCTAACTCACAAATTCTCTTTCAAATCTTAACTACATCTTTCATAACTTTAGGTGGTGTATATCATTCTCCTAACACTTACGTGATAATTAAGGTAACTGAAATACAGCCTACTTCTCGGCTCTA
>JBDNDT010000388.1:0-3137 GCA_046718985.1 Cytophagales bacterium | reverse complement strand
ACCTTTCTTTTAACTTCCTGAGAATCAAATCCACATTCACTTCTGGTGTGAGTTCAATCTTCTTTTTTGCGATGTGATAATCCGGCAAGCTCATTCTGATCTGAGACACTGTTTTTTTCTGATTTGCCACATAAGACAAGAAAAGAGCGATGCCTACCAATCCATCTCTGCCATAATGCAATTTTGGATAAATCACCCCTCCATTTCCTTCTCCACCAATCACTGCATTGGTCTCTTTCATTGCTTTCACCACAAAAACTTCACCAACAGGTGACTCAGCATAATTTCCACCGTGTTTGATGGTGATATCTTTTAAAGCTCTCGAAGATGACATGTTTGAAACTGAATTGCCTTTCTCTTTTGAAAGCACATAGTCTGCAATTGCAACCAGAGTATATTCTTCACCAAACACATTTCCATCATCGCTCACAAATGCTAACCTATCCACATCAGGATCAACACAAATGCCCAAATCGAACTTTTTCTCTACAACAGT
The DNA here is from genome assembly GCA_046718985.1 of Cytophagales bacterium. Classification (GTDB taxonomy): domain Bacteria; phylum Bacteroidota; class Bacteroidia; order Cytophagales; family UBA9547; genus JBDNDT01. The sequence goes on along the minus strand of JBDNDT010000388.1, from coordinate 2,641 downwards.
TTGAGATAGTTTTGATAAATGTTCAGGGAGTGGTTCAGGGTTATGGGGGAAAATTCCGTTTGGTTCGCAAAAGATCTTTTCCACCATGTCAACGCCCAATGCTGAAAGCAATTCAGGAACAGCGGTGCCACCCACAGAATTGACTCCGTCAACTACAATTTTAAATTTTCTCTTTTTAATAGCCTGAACATCAACAATCTCTAGTTTGAGAATTTCTTCAATGTGTTTTTTGACATAGCTGTCATTTGTTAAATATTCGCCGAGTTTGTTATGTTCAGCAAACAAAAAAGCTTCATTTTTGGCAAGATCAATAATTGTTTTTCCATCTTGCTCAGAAACAAACTCCCCTTTCTCATCCAAAAGCTTTAGAGCATTCCATTGAATAGGGTTATGACTGGCTGTTAAAATGATTCCGGCTGCGGCGTCTTCCCATTGCACCGCCATTTCAACAGTTGGGGTTGGGCACAATCCAAGGTCAATTACCTTAAAACCTTGAGCAATGAGTGTATTGCAAACCAACTGCGAAAACATTCTTCCTGACACTCTGGCATCCCTTCCCACCACAATGGTATTTTTGTCTGTTTTATATCTAGCCCACATTCCGAAAGCAGCTGTGAACTTTATCACGTCGAAAGGTGTCAAAGATTCACCGGGTTTACCACCAATTGTGCCCCTTATGCCTGATACTGATGAAATTAGCGTCATTGATTACTTTAAAATATTTAGATATAGCGACCTTTATGTATGTCCCAAAACTCAGTGTTTGTTTGCAAAATTACACTTTAAAAATCAATTGTACTAATGTTTCATCTAAAGTCTCAGCCTACCCAAAGCAAATTACAACCCCTGTTTTCACTCAAATCTGAACGACCTAAAACATCAAAAGAGCCATTTCTGTACACAACACCAATGTCATCTGTTGCGAAAAATGCACAAGAATCTATGTTTGCCAAATCAATAACATTCAACAAACCCCTTCCTGATGATGATATTGAAAAAGGATCGTTATGTTCTCTAATCAACAATTTCAATGTTGAAGCAGGAATAAAAAACGAACTCTCGTGAGTGATATAAGCCTGAGATAACATTTCTGTCATCCCATATTCTGAATAAATCTTATCTACACCGAAACTATTTTTTAAAGTTTCATGAACTTCTTCCCTTATCATTTCTTTTTTCCTTCCCTTCATACCTCCGGTTTCAAAAACCAAAAAATTATCAGTTAGTTTGATGTTATACTTTTCTGAAAAATCCAACAGAGCATAGGTCACACCCCACAAAACTACCGGTTTGCTTTGAGTTGAAAGTTCAATGATTTTTTGATTTAATCTTTCCCAATCATAAAGAAAGAAGGCATCAAAATCATTCCTTGATTTTTTCATGAAATGATTAATCATATAAACCAAGGATGAATTTCCTTGCTCAAGATAATTGGGCAATAAAGCCAATAAATAAAAATTACTTAAATCCCCAAAATAGTGTTCGAAAATTTCAACACAAACTTTTTCATAAATTTCAAGGTCAGTAATGAAATGTTGACTATTCTGCAAACCGCTTGTTCCACTGCTTTTGAATATCATTTTTGTTGGCATTTCTGTTGATTTCAACTCAAATTGCTTAAAAAATGAAATGGGAATAAAGGGCAAATCAATGATTGTTGTGACGTTATCAGGTGTTTTATTAAAATGAATACACCATTTTCTAAATAGTTGATTTTGTCCAAATTGATATCTGAATAAACGAATAGCTAAATCATCAAACTTTTCAGGTTCACTGTGGTTTAAATTTAAGATTTCAGATTTTAGAATATCCCTTTCTGACATAACGACGGCAAAATTACGTTATTTAGTTCAAATGTGATAAATTTGCAATTCATGAAAAGAATTCTGATAACTCTATTGTTGATTTTAGGATTGTTGGGGTGCATAAAACCACCTGACATTCCAAAAGAACCACACATTGAATTCAAGGAAATCTTCAAAACCAGTTCTAATGACAGTCTGAACAACAGATATAGAATTGTTTTTTACTTTAGAGATGGTGATGGAGACATAGGCATCAAAAGAAATGAACAAGGGAATAAACCTTTCGATTTGGGCACTGATCCTGATTTTAATCCTTATTACAGAAATCTTTGGGTGGTGATGCAAGTGAAAAGAAATAATGAATATAAAGATGTCCGATTTAATTTACCGGGAAGTCCGGATATCAATTTTTTTGGATTAAATCAAACCATAGAACCGCCTATGGTTGATGCTTTAGAACAAAAAAGAGCTATTGAAGGGCATATTAACTTTGATTTTGAAATTCGAATTAGTGATGTCAATTTTTTCAATCCAAATTTTGCAGCAAACAGAGACTCTGTCAGGTTTAAATTGACATTAGTTGACAGGGCTTTTAACAAAAGCAATGAAATATTTACCGATCCGGTTTTAGTGATTACCCCAAGAGCAAATGGTTTTTGAAAAATTAGAGAATGATTTATTGCTCAAAGCAGCAATAGGAGAAAAGACACATAGACCTCCGGTTTGGTTGATGAGGCAAGCAGGTAGAATTCTACCTGAATATAGAGAAGTAAGAGCCAATTTTCCTGACTTTAAAGAGTTTGTAAAAAATCCTGACGCAGCAGCTACAGTAACTG
>JBDNDT010000387.1:0-3144 GCA_046718985.1 Cytophagales bacterium | reverse complement strand
CACTTTTCCAATGTCATGCAAAAGACCTGCTCTTTTGGCTAATTTGGTATTTAAACCTAATTCTGCGGCCATTATGCCACACATTCGAGCCACTTCTTTTGAGTGTTGCAAGAGGTTTTGAGCATAAGATGATCTAAACCTCATTCTGCCGATCATTTTTACAAGTTCGGGGTGAAGACCGTGAACCCCTAATTCAATCACGGTTTTTTCACCGATATCCACAATTTCGTCTTCAATGTTTTTAGTGGTTTTTGCCACCACTTCTTCAATTCTTGCTGGGTGAATTCTTCCGTCTGAAACCAATCTGTGCAATGAAAGCCTTGCAATTTCTCTTCTCACCGGGTCAAATCCGGAGATGATGATGGCTTCGGGAGTGTCATCCACAATTAGTTCCACGCCTGTTGCTGCTTCCAGCGTTCTGATGTTTCTGCCTTCCCTTCCGATGATTTTACCTTTCACCTCATCAGACTCTAAATTAAAAACAGAAACACAGTTTTCGATGGCATGTTCAGTTGCTGTTCTTTGAATGGTTTGAATGACCACTTTTTTGGCCTCTTTTGTTGCAGTTAGTTTAGCTTCTTCAACGATTTCTTTCACATAAGAAGAGGCTTTAGATTCGGCTTCTCTCTTTAAGTTTTCAATAATTTGTTCTCTAGCCTCATTGGCGGTGAGATTGGCAATTTTTTCCAGTCTTTGAACTTGTTGTTCATAAACCTTCTCGATATCGTCTTTTCTTTTGTTCAAGATTTCAATTTGTGCTTGAACTTGTTCTTTAGAACTGTCTAATTCTGCTTCTTTTCTTGATGTTTGTTCAAGTTGCTTGGCGAGTTGTTGTTCTCTTTGTTTAATTTTTTGTTCGTTGGCAATGATGATGTTTTTTCTTTTGTTAAGATCTTCATCCCATTCTGCTTTCATTTTCAGGTAGCGTTCTTTGCTATCCATCAGTTTTTCAGCACTCAGTTTTTCAGCCTTTAACTCGGCTTCTTTCAAAATGAATTTGGCTTTTTCTTTGGCTTCTTCTTCATAATTCTTCAACACTTTTTGAAGCAAGAATCTTCCGATTGCGACTCCCACTGCAATTGATGGAATTGCAGTTAGGATAATCATTGTCAGGTTTTCCATTTATAGTCTAAATCATTAAAAGGTTAAACATGATTTAGCTAGAAGATGTTGTTTGGGAATTGTGTTTTTTATTAAGACGCCAAGAGGTTTTTCAGCTTTTCGTTTTCCCGATTCAAAATTTCTGAGAACTTTATATCATAAGTCTCAGCATATTCTTTTGCCCTAAACATATCAATCAGACAATCGAAAGCAACCATGCTCAATATGTCTTCTCTTTCAAGATTAGGATAGGTTTTTTGGTAGCTGTCTATTCTATCGTTCAAAGTTTTGGCTGCTGAAATAATCACTTCTTCATCACCCTTTCCCACTTTTAATGTGATATCTTTTTTTCCAAGCCTAACTTTGACACTAACCTCTTCCATTGTTTATCTCAATCATTGCTCAAAAAAGCAATGCATCTGTCAATTTCCCTGATATACTCATTGATTTTCAACTTCAAGTCTGTAGTCTTCTGAGTATCTTCTGCTAAATTATCTGCAATTTTAACTATTTTTTCTTGAGTTTCTAAATTTTTTATTCGTTCATCCTTCTCTTTAATCAATAGTTTGAGTTTAAGATTGTCTTCGTTTGCAGCATCCAGTTTTTTCTGACATTCATGGAATTCATGATAAAGCCTTTCTAGACTTTCTTTCAAGGCATGCCATGATTTTTCGGTTTCTGTCATCAAAAAAATTTAATCACAAAAATAGTAATTTTTAATAATGGTATCTAAATGCCGGATAACGAATCTTAATTTGTTTGATATATTCACATTATTTTTGGGATTTTGCTCATTTAATGACTTTTTATTGTTTGATATGCTTGTTTATCTTTTCAGAATGTTAATAGATGTTTAAACATTTAAATGAATAATTAACAAATAAGTAGTATTATAAAGCATTGAAAAACAATGTTATAATATTCAATGTTAATTTAATGTTAACTAAATGTTAAATTAAATGAACTTTTATGTTAACTTTGCGTTAAGTATTTAAAACATGTTCAACAATTTAAACTAAAGAATAAAATGAAAAAAGTAATGGTGGTATTCTACTTGGCTGGTATTTCAATCTTCACTTTGGCTTCTTGCACCAAAACAGTGGTATTGAGCGATGGCGAAAGAACTAAAATGATCAAAGTCAATGGTCAAATTCAAATGACCAAAGACGAAAACAATCAGGTTTATGCTTCTTTCGAGAGTGCAAAAGGAACAAAATACAACATCAACACTGCTGAATATCAGTTGAAGATTAAGTAACCAAACCCCTTTTTTTATGGACACCTTCACGTAAAAGCCTCTTTCGAAAGAAGGGGCTTTTTTTGTTTTTGATTTTTAAGCTTTTCTTTGCACAAAATATCTCGCAAATGAAAAAACTACTTTTTGCTTTACTTTATCTTTTGCTTTTCTGCTCTTGCCAACAAAAGTCTGAAAATTCGAAAATATGGAAATTGGCTGTCGGAACTTATACTGACACTCTTTCAAAAGGAATTTACATCCTAGAAATTGATTCAGAAAACTTAAATGTTGAAATTAAAGATGTTATAGAAACTCCAAGTCCTTCATTTTTGGCTTTTGATTCAAATAATAAAAACTTGTTTGCTGTCAATGAATTAGAAAATGATGCCACCATAAGTCGGATAATTTTGGAAAACAACAAGTGGCAAATCAAGAGTCAGACTTTTACTTTGGGGGCACATCCTTGTCATGTGTCAGTTGACAAATTCGGAAAGAATGTGTTTGTGGCTAATTACAACGGAAGCAATTTTGTGCAATTTTTTTATGATGACTCATTGAGTTTAAACCTTAACTTAAAAAGCACTCTTTCCGGACCAAACCAAAACCGACAAGAAAAATCTCACATTCACATGGTTTATCTTGATGAGAATCGCCAGAGATTGTATGTCACAGACCTCGGCGGAGATGTTACTCTGGTTTATCCATATCTTTATGATACCCGGAAAAAAATAGTATTAGATACCACTAATAAAATGATGCTTTCGGCGGAAATTGGGGGAGGTCCGAGACACCTTGCAAGCACCAAA
>JBDNDT010000386.1:0-3148 GCA_046718985.1 Cytophagales bacterium | reverse complement strand
AGAATCTATCACTGCATCAACGGCAACACCTGAAAGTCTTTTTTGCTCATCTAATGAAATACCCAACTTCTCGAAAGTCTTTAGTAATTCAGGGTCAATTTCGTCTAACGAATTGACTTTCTTTTTCTGTTTTGGAGCAGAATAGTATTTCACTGCTTGGTAATCAACCGGTTGATAACTCACATTTGGCCAATGATGTGGTTCACTCATTTTTTTCCATTGGGCAAAGGCTTTTTGTCTCCATTCCAAAAGCCATTCAGGTTCTTCTTTTTTGGCTGAAATGAACCTGATGATGTCATCATTTAAACCTTTTGGTGCTTCATCTGCCTCAATATCAGTGACGAAACCATATTTATATTCGCTACTTGTTAATTCTTCTAGTATCTCGTTAGCCATTTTCGTTCAATTTAGACTAATTATAAACACAAAGTTAATAAATTTAGAACTAAAAAATGGGCTTATAGTTTAAAATTATGGGTTTATTCTTTGCTATGTGAAGTGTAAAGAAAATGAACTCTTTACAGATTTATGATTTGATAATGATTTAAATGATAGTGTTTAAGTCTTGATACTATCAATAACCGTTGATAAATTAAGTGTCTTAATAAAAAAGTCTTAGGTGACAGAAAAATCAGAAAAAGTTTTGACTTTCCCTAACCATAAAATTGAAAATTATGCTTTCAAAATATCATGTCCCATTTTGTCTCTTTTCGTTTTGAGATATTGTTCATTATGAGGATTCGGCTCGATTTCAATGCTCACTGAATCTACAATCTCCAAACCATAGCCAATCAACCCAACTCTTTTCTTGGGGTTATTTGAAATTAATTTTATTTTCGAAATCTCTAAATCCCTAAGAATCTGAGCACCAACCCCATAATCTCGTTCATCCATTTTGAAACCCAATTCAAGATTGGCTTCAACGGTGTCTCTGCCTTGTTCTTGTAGTTTATAAGCCTTTAGTTTATTCAACAAACCAATGCCTCTACCTTCTTGGTTCATATAAAGAATCACTCCTTTTCCGGCATTTTGAACCATTTTCATGGCTTCATGCAATTGTTGACCGCAATCACAACGACATGAACCAAAAATATCTCCTGTGACACATGATGAATGAACCCTAACCAACACAGGTTCATTTTTTTCCCAATTACCCTTCACCAATGCCATGTGTATATCATCGGTATCAATCTGTCGGTAAGCAATCAAGTCAAAATCACCCCATTCTGTAGGCATTTGAACCCCGATTTCTCTTTTGATTAAAGATTCGTGTTCAAGTCTGTAAGCTATCAGGTCTTTGATAGAAACCAATTTCATTCCAAAATGATTGGCAATTTCTCTTAACTGGGGCAATCTTGCCATGGTTCCGTCTTCATTCAGAATTTCAACCAAAACACCTGCCGGTTTGAAGCCTGCCAATCTTGCAAAATCAACGGTTGCTTCTGTGTGACCTGTTCTTCTGAGCACACCGTCTTTCTTTGCTTTCAAAGGAAAAATATGTCCTGGTTTTCCTAAGTCACTGGGTTTTGTGTTTTCGTCAACCAAAGCTTTAATTGTTTTGGCACGATCTTGAGCCGAAATGCCTGTGGTGCATCCATGCCCAAGAAGATCAACCGAAACAGTGAAAGGGGTTGTGTGAACAGAGGTATTATTGCCTACCATCAAATCAAGACCTAATTCTTCGCATCTTTCCTCCATCAATGATACACAAATCAAGCCTCTGGCATGTTTGGTCATGAAATTCACAATTTCTGGTGTGATGGTTTCTGCGGCACAAATCATGTCACCTTCATTTTCTCGGTCTTCATCATCAACCACAATAATGATTTTTCCCGATTTTATATCTTCAATGGCTTCTTCTATTCTGTCTAGCATGCTTCAAATTATATTTGTTTGTAAACAAACATTTTCTTAAAAAGATTTAAGCAAATTTTATTTCAACCTCTTGAACCAAATCAGGATGAAGACTCAAAGCAACAGGACATGTGAGTGCAGCATGTCTGAGCAAATCTTGATGAGCTTCTGAAATGTTTGGGTTGTGAACTTCTATGTCTATTTTCACTTTTGACACTTTTCTCGGAGAAACAGACATATATTTTGTAGTCTTCAATGTTGTTCCTTTCAAGTCAATACCTAATTTGTTAGCTTCAATTCCCATAATGGTCATCATGCAAGAGGCTAAAGCTGTACACATCAAATCAGTGGGGGAAAAAGTTTCACCCTTTCCATGATTATCAATTGGAGCATCTGTGTGTAATGAATTTCCGGATTTAACATGTGTGGATTCAACCCTGAGTTCACCTAAATAAGTGGATGAGATAGTTATCATAAATTCAAAATGTAATCAAGAAAAGAATTGCAGATTCTCTACTGCACAAAGGTAAAGAAAATTAAGGCTCATCAAATTTGTGTTTCCGGTTGGTGTGATAATTTGTCTGAAATTGGATGAATTTAATTTTACCCAACATCGTTTTTGTTTTACACTCACTATGTTGAAAAATAAAATTTATGGATAAACAATAATAACTGCATTATACATTGTTGAAGACAGATGTTTGTCAATTTCAGCTTTTCATGTTTCCTTTGCAAGCCAAAAACAGGCAATTGGTCATGAAAAGAATTAAAATCAAAGAATTGTTATCAAACCACCAAATAGGTGAAACTGTTTGCGTGAAAGGATGGGTTAGAACCAAAAGAGAGAGTAAAGGTGTTGCTTTTGTGGCTTTGAATGATGGTTCTGCGATAAACAGCATACAAATTGTTGTTGACTCTCCTCAGTTTGAAGAATCTTTGTTGAAAAGAGTGACCACCGGATCTTGTGTTTCTGTGATTGGTGAAGTTGTGGCATCTCAAGGCAAGGGTCAGGCAATTGAACTCACTGCTAAAAAAATAGAAATTCTGGGGGATGCTGATCCCGAAAAATACCCTTTGCAGCCCAAAGAACACTCTCTTGAGTTTTTGAGAGAGATTGCGCATTTGCGCATGAGAACCAACACCTTTGGCGCTATTTTCAGAATCAGGCATGCAATGGCATTTGCTGTTCATAAATTTTTCAATGAAAGAGGTTTTGTATATCTACATACGCCTATAATCACAGGAGCAGATTGCGAAGGTGCAGGACAAATGTTTAAAGTGACCACTTTTGATA
>JBDNDT010000385.1:0-3151 GCA_046718985.1 Cytophagales bacterium | reverse complement strand
TGTAAATTGTTAACATATTAATCTTACACCTGATTCATTCCTATCCAATATTCACATTATCAGTTAATTTTCTTAGTAGGATAAGGCACAAAATCAGTTTCTCCCGAAATTTTAGGGAAATTTTGATTCATCCAGTCTTCTTTTGCTTTTGCCAAACGTTCTTTTCTTGATGAAACAAAATTCCAATCTATATATCTATCTTCCGGAAAGGGTTCACCTCCAAAAATATATACTGTTGAATTGGCTGCTATATTAAATTCACAGAGTTTGGTGTCTTTAGCTATCAATATTTGTTTTGAACCATATTCATTTCCCTCACTAGAGATGTAACCGTTGAGAATATACATAGCACTTTCCCCATAGAGCTTATCACCTATACTCACTTTAGTTTCTTCTTTGCTTTCGATTTCAATAAAATAAAGCGGACTGTAAACAGGAACAGGAGATTCTCTATCAAATGCTTTGCCTGCTATAAGCTTAAATGACAGATTCCCATCATTCCATTTTGGGATATCTTCTGACGGTATGTGGGTGAAAGAGGGGGATGTTTCTTCCAATTCTTTTGGCAGTGCCACCAAAATCTGCAATCAGTGTAGGCTTTTATTGGAATTCCTTAAACGTTCAGGCGTTCTTTCGGAATGAACTACTCCGCTTCCGGCTGTCATCCAGTTTACAGCACCCGGAAGGATTTCAATTTCGCTTCCCACACTGTCTCGGTGAACAATCGAACCATCAAACAAAAAAGTGAGTGTTGAAAGACCAATGTGCGGATGTGGCAAAACATCCATATTTTCCATTTCATTCATTTTTACCGGCCCCATATGATCAATAAACACAAAAGGCCCCACTGATCTTTTTTGATAAAATGGCAACAATCTACCCACCATAAAATTCCCTATGCTCGTCGCTCTTTCTTCAATAATCAAGTCTATGTTTGACATCTTTTCAAACTTTCAAATTAAACACTAAGTTAAAACTTTAATTTTGATAACATCTTGCTTGCAAAATTCCAAAAACAAGCATCACAATTGTAATAACAAAAATCTTTATGCAAATTTCAAGTTTATTATATCTCTGTTTTGCGATTATGAGTCTTAGACTTTGAAGAAACGCAACAAGAAAAAAAAACACTTTAAGAGAAGTGTTTTAAAATAACAATGTGCGAGCTGATAAACTCGCACATTGACTAACAGGTTAGGATAATAAATACTGCTTTTATTTACATTTATCCTATTTTATCGTAATTTCACCAACAAATTTTAAGAAATTAAATTTCTCAAACAGCAAGCTCACGCTCGATTTTCCAAGTGATAATTTGTTTATCATCACCGGCAGTGACCAATGTATTTTGTTCATCATCAAGCCAAAGAAGACTGTTTATTGAATTGCCATGTGATTGATACCTAGATTTATCTATCACTTTTTTTAGGCTAACTTTTTCAGCCTCCCAGACTTTGATAGTTTTGTCCATGCTTGAAGTCGCGAATTGGTTGCTATCAGTGGGATTGAACACTAAATCTTTGATTGCAAACATATGAGCTATCACTTCATTTTGCAATTCAAAACCATCTTTCAAAGACCATCTTTTTAGACGGGCATCTCTCCCAACTGAATATAAATAATTAAATTCAGGATCACAAATCACTTTGAAAACTGAACTACTGTGCGCTTCAAAAGCATGAAGCAACTTGAAATCATCTAAGCTGAGAACATAAATCTTACCATCGCTGGAACCTATAATCAACTCTTTTTTTTGATGATTTACAAACAAAGACCTTAAACTATTGTCTGATATTCTAAACTTTGAAAAAACAGACAAATCAAGTTTATCTAAGACATGTAACACACCGTCTGCTGTTGCCACCAGCAAATAATCTCCAAAAAAAGCAATGTCGAAAATTCCGGTATCAGTGATTTTGGCTGAACGTAATTCTTTATGGTTCTTGTTATCAATTAAATGAATTCCTGAATAATTCTCACCTGAGTAAATAAAATCTAGTTCAGCATGATAGCACATGGAATAAACAGAGCCTTGGTGTTTAGCCACTAATTTACCTTCATCAGGTTTTGAGGTGTTCCATTCTACAATCATTCCATCAGAAGATGCACTCAAAAACGAACCTTCTTGATTTGTTTTTAACAATTTAAAAATGCTGTCTCTGTGGCCTTGATAATGCCCGGTTTTTTTCACGGAATATTTCAACATCTCATTTGTATTGATTATGAATCACTTGAATACCCTTTTTTCTTCTCCAATCAATTCGATAAAGATCTTTTCTGCGGTCTTTCAAGTTTCGAACGGCTCCATATTCACGAAGTTCTTTCAGCAAATCTAAATCAAGGTCGGCAATGAGTGTAGTTTCAGTGTTTGGGGTAGCTTCAGCCACAATTGCATCATGAGGAAAAGGAACATCAGAAGGTGAAAAAACAGCTGATTGCGAATATTGAATATCCATATTTTCCACTTTCGGCAAATTACCTACGCTTCCCGAAATAGCTACATAGCATTCATTCTCAACCGCTCTTGCGTGTGCGCAAAGCCTGACACGTTGATAAGCATTTTTGGTGTCAGTCCAATAAGGCACAAAGAGGATTTCCATTCCCTCTTCTGCCAGAAGCCTTGAAAGTTCGGGAAACTCTACATCATAACAAATCAATATACCGACCCTTCCAACGTCAGTGTCAAAAACAGCAAGGTTATCACCCCCTTGCATACCCCAATGGAATTCTTCATCAGGAGTGACATGCAGTTTGTATTGAGAGTCATAAGTCCCGTCTCTTCGGCAGAGATATGAAACGTTATAAAGCCCACCATCATCATAAACAGGCATCGAGCCGGCTATAATGTTGATATTATAAGATACTGAAAACTCTCTCATTTTATCCAGAATTTCATCAGTGTATTCAGCCAAATGCCTCACTGCATCTGCTGCATTTTTCTGGTTAAACCTAGCCATCATTGGGGCATTGAAAAATTCAGGAAATAGAACAATATCAGCTTTGTATCCGGCAACTGTGTCCACAAAGAATTCCACTTGTTGAAACAAATCTTCTAAGGTGTTCATCCTTCTCATTTGCCATTGCACAACACCTACGCGAACAATGGTTTTTTTGCCACCAATAAGTGGAGGTTCTTTCTTAGAATAATAGA
>JBDNDT010000384.1:0-3155 GCA_046718985.1 Cytophagales bacterium | reverse complement strand
AAGACAGTGGGGAACGGTGAGGGAAGATTACAGCCCTGATGGTTCTGCTTGGGAATATTTTCCTCATGACATGGCAAGAAGCCGTGCCTATCGTTGGGGTGAAGACGGAATCATGGGTTGGTGTGATGTGAAGCAACTCTTGTGTTTCTCGGTTGGTATGTGGAACGAAAGAGACCCTATCATCAAAGAAAGATTGTTTGGACTCACCGGAAACCAAGGGAATCATGGTGAGGATGTGAAAGAATATTATTACTATTTGGAGAGTACTCCTACTCACTCATATGTGAAGCAACTATACAAATATCCTCAATCTGAATTCCCTTATTCTAAAATCATTTTCGAAAACGAAATGAGGGGCAGGCACATGCCGGAATATAACCTCATTGACACAGGCGTTTTCGACAAAGATAAATATTTCGACGTTTTCACTGAATATGCCAAAGCCAGCAGAGAGGATATACTCATCGAAATCACAGTAGTCAACAAAGGCCCCGAAAAAGCTGCTATTCATTTGATTCCACAACTTTGGTTCAGAAACTTATGGGCTTGGGTGAGAGATCCTTACCAGCCATTTATAAAAGCTGACAAAAGCAACAGTTTTTATCTTGAGCATAAATATCTGGGTAACTATCATTTTTATTATGATGGTGCTCCCGAACCCATGTTTTGCAACAATGACACCAACCATGTGAGGGTTTTTGGTCACAAACCAACACCTGGCTTTTGGAAAGATGGAATCAATGATTACATCATCACCGGAAATCCCAAAACCATTAATCCGGCAAGAACAGGTACCAAATCAGCTTTGAGATACAAGTTCAACCTTGCACCGGGCGCAAGCGGAAAAGTGAGATTACGATTAAGCATGGAAGCTCTTGATAAACCATTTTCAGATTTTAACGAAATATTCAATGAAAGAAGAAATGAATGTGATTTGTTTTTCGATGAATTACAAAAAAACATTACCGATTCGGAAGACAGAGCTATCCAAAGACAAGCCATCGCAGGGATGTTAATCACTAACAATTTTATTATTTCGACATTAACCTTTGGTTGAAAGGTGACTTAGGTCCACCCCCTGCTGAACGACTCAACGGCAGAAACAAAGAGTGGATGCATCTCAATAATATGGATATCATTTCCATGCCTGACAAATGGGAATACCCTTGGTATGCCGCTTGGGATTTAGCATTTCACACCGTCACCATTGCTCTTGTTGACCCAGATTTTGCCAAAAGACAATTGATTTTGATGCTCAGAGAATGGTATATGCACCCTAACGGACAAATACCGGCTTATGAGTGGGCTTTTAGCGATGTGAACCCTCCGGTTCATGCATGGGCGTGTTGGAAAGTTTTCGAAATTGAACGCGACCAATTCGGAAACTCAGATGTCAATTTCCTTGAAAGGGTTTTTCACAAACTTTGTCTCAATTTCACTTGGTGGGTAAATAGAAAAGACAGCGAAGGCCACAACATTTTTCAGGGTGGCTTCCTAGGTCTGGATAATATCGGTGTCTTTGATAGAAGCAGACCTTTGCCAATGGGTGGGCGTTTGGAACAAGCCGATGCAACTAGTTGGATGGCTATGTATTCACTTAACATGCTCAGAATAGCCCTAGAACTCAGCAAAACCAATTCTGCTTATGAAGACATGGCAACCAAGTTCTTGGAACACTTCTTGTACATAGCCGGTGCAATTGCCAATCTCAGAGACTCAATGCTCGACCTTTGGGATGATGAAGACGGATTCTTTTATGATGTGTTGAATCTTGAAAACGGTCAATATATCCCTTTGAAAATTCGCTCAATGGTGGGTTTGATTCCTTTGTTTGCGGTTGAAACCCTTGAGGCTGATTTCATTGAAGAATTCCCACACTTCAAACGCAGACTAGAATGGTTCTTGGAATACAGACCAGAATATGATGCACTCGTTTCAACAAGACCGGTCGAAGACGGAAAAGTGAGAAGAAGATTCTCTTTGTTGAGAGAAGGTCGTTTGAAAAGAATTCTGCAAAGACTTTTAGACAGCAATGAATTCTTATCAGATTATGGCATTAGAGCTCTTTCAAAATACCACAAAGAACATCCTTATGTATTTGATACAGGAAAAGAAAAACTCTCTGTTTCTTACAATCCGGGTGAATCTGACACTGCCATGTTTGGAGGTAACTCAAACTGGAGAGGACCTATTTGGTTTCCGGTGAACTATTTAATTATCGAATCTTTGAGGAAGTTTTATGGATATTACAAAGACGAAGTGAAGGTAGAATATCCGACTGGATCAGGAAAAATGATGAACTTGAAAGAAATTGCGGATGACATCAGTTTGAGATTGATTAGCATGTTCAAAATGGACAAAAATGGCAAAAGACCCATTTATGGCGACCATCCAAAATTGATGAATGACCCTGAATTTAATAAATACATCTTGTTTTATGAATATTTCCATGGCGATTCAGGCATAGGTCTAGGTGCTAACCACCAAACCGGATGGACAGGGTTGGTAGCAAATCTCATCAAAACCCACTATGACGACTTGAGCGGGAACTAAATGAAGTTTTGGTCTGTTTTTTGTTAACATTTGAAAAACAACATAAACAATGAAGTATAGTATCATTATCTTGGTTATAGCAAGTCTATTTTTGGGATTTACACCCCAAAAATCTAAAAGTATCAAATGGGTAAGCTTTGATGAACTTAGAGAGTTGCAAAAAACAAAACCCAGAAAAGTTTTCATAGACGTTTACACAGACTGGTGTGGATGGTGCAAACATATGGACAAAACCACCTTCAGCGATCCTGAAGTGGCTGACTATGTCAATGAAAAATACTATGCTGTCAAGCTGAATGCTGAGGGGGTAAACAAAATCCTTTATCAAGGAAAAGTGGTCACAGAAGCTGAATTGGCAGGAAAAGTTTGGGGAATAACTGGCTATCCGACAACAGTTTATCTTGGTGAAGACATGAATCCACTCACACAACCTGTGTCAGGGTTTTTGAATAAAGACATGTTCATCAAAGTAGTGAAGTTTTTTGGCGAAGGTGCTTACAAAACCCAAACTTGGGAGCAATATCAAAAGTCACCCAATTAATTCTGTTTTGAAAAAACTACTTTTTGTTCTAATTGCTATTTTGGGATTCAATGTTTCGCTT
>JBDNDT010000383.1:0-3167 GCA_046718985.1 Cytophagales bacterium | reverse complement strand
AACAATGTAGGTGATATCGCTTACCCCCATAATTGGCTATGGGCAATAGGGATGAACTCTTTTATCAAATTGGGATATTATCTGTAAGGGTGATTACTATCCGTAGTGATGGCCTTACGCCTACGGATGCGAACCAACAAGCCGTATTCACGCAATACATTGAAAAAAGCATCTCTACCCATACCAATAGTGTGCTGTTGGAGGAAATGATTCATCATTCCAAAGAGTTTTCTACCGCCAATTCGCCTTTGAAGTTTGCGATGCCTCAATACTTCCTGAACAATTAACTCTGATTGAAAAGCTTCTTTCTCTTGTTGTTTTTGGTACTGATAATATGCTTGCCTGTTGTAACCAAGCAATGAGCAACACAAACCGGTTATCCGGTCAGGCTCTTGCTGCTCTACTCTCAAGACTGCTTGGTGCCATTCTTTTTTAGTTCACAGCGTTTATAATTTTTCAATGGTGTTCATGAATGCTTCGCATTTCTAAGATCAATACCGTATTTTTCTTTGCCAATATCCACCAACGCCTCCAACAACTTATTGTGGAGCCTTGCCTGCCTTAATTCTTCCTGCAATTGCTTTACCTCTTTAGGCAAGTCCTCAATAGGCTTTACATTTTCTTTTTTAAATGGCATCTTCTTGGAGGTATTAGTATCTTTAAATGCTTGTACCCATTGGTGTATCAAGCGAAAATCGATACCATATTTCCCTTGCAACTGGCGGTAAGTTCCTCCGCCTGATAGATAATCTGCAATTACCCGTTCCTTTAAACTTTGATTGTAATGTTTCATTTTTCTTGTCCAAATTTAAGTTGATTTTTTGTCAACCTATTTCAGGACGAGACAATTTCACATCACTTTGCCGAAGGGCTCTAAGCAAAAGGGATGGCGCGGTTGTTTGAGCTCCTTTTTTGTGTAGTGAAACGGAACAAAAAAGAGCGAGCCGCAACAGCCCGGCCGCCCTTAGGCGGTTTGCCCAAAGAAAAAAAGAAATTTTATCATCAAACTAAAAACAAAGCTTGCAGTGGTGCAAAGTGAAGAGATTTTATTCATCCTCATTGTGTTACTGAAATTGGCTTCAGTTTGGTTTTTTTTGCAATCTTTCATCCATCTTGTGAAATAAAACAAGGTTGGCATTCCGGAAATAACAAAAATTAAGCTTGTTGAAATGTCATTTCTGAAGAAAACAAAAAATGTGATAAATGAAAGGGTGGAAAGTGCCATGAAAACTTGGGAAAATAGGAATGTTCGATTTATACCAAGCATTAGACTAAGGGTGTTATCGCCTCTTTTTTGGTCTTCATCATGTTGATAAATTTGAGTCAATGGATAAGATGAAGCTAAAAAAAGAGCGGGGATGATGCAAAACAAGATGTGGTGAAGATTGAATAGTTGGTCAACCGGTATATAAATTGAAGAAATGGAGAAACAAATTAGACTTCCTTGGCAAAAAGCCACTATTAATAAACTAAACCATGGAAATTTTTTGATTCGGATTTTTGGGTGACTGTAGGCTCTTGAAAGTAAGATGTAAGTGAAGATGGATGTTAAAAATATTTCATTAATTAAAAAAGCCAAAAGGATTGATGAAATATCTAACATATTTGAAATCCTAAGCAAAAGAATATTGGGTTTTGGTGGATGTTCTAAACCACCAATGCTGTTCTCGTCTTTGTCATGAAAAGAGTTGAAAGCATTGCTTGAAGGATAAACCAACAAATGAAGAATAAAAAATGCCAATAGAGTTTTGGGGTTTAAAATGTCATCAGGATTTTGAGCTAAAAGATGGGCATACCAAAAAATAGGCATCAAGAAAAGTGAGAAAGGGAGTCTCAAAAGGATAAATGCATCAATTAACTCTTTCTTTTTCATTTATTTCATGATGATGATGCTTGCTCCTTCTCCACCTCTGTCAGGATGTTCATCTTTGATTCCTGATACTTGTTTAAATTCTTTGAGTTTTTTTCTGAGGACTTGTCTGAGAACTCCGTCGCCTTTGCCATGAACAATTTTGAATTCAGAAATGCCTAACAAAAGGGCGTCGTCCATGATTTGGTCTAGTGCTGAGAGAGCTTCATCAGCTCTCAAACCCCTGAAATCATATTCACTTCTAAAGTTTGTCATTTTTTCGGTGATGTCAACACCTGACAACTTAGGCTTTGGAGAGGTCTTTTGTTCTTTTTTCAATTGTCTGTTGCTCACTTTTTCAAGTTTGGAAATCTTGACGAAAGTTTTCAACTCACCCCACATCACTTCAACATTTTCACCTTTCAATGCTGAAACTTCACCAAGTGCTTCTTGACCAATGATTCTTACTTGGTCGCCGACTGACAAAGTGGATATATCTAATTTGGGCAAGTTGCTTATTTTGGGTTCTTGTTTCACTTTGTTGAGCTCATTGTCAAGGGTTTTTCGAAGCTCTTGTGTTTTTTCTTTTTCTGCGTTGTGTTCTTTAATTTCTCTAATGGTGTTTTCAATCAGTTTATTGGCATTTTGAATGATTTGTTGAGCTTCTGATTTTGCTTCATTGATGAGTTTGTTTTTAGTTTCGCTCACTAAGTTTCTAAGTTCTTCATATTGAGAAGTGGCTTCTTTCAAAGCTTTTTCTTTAGAAGCAATTTTTTTCACCTGCTCTTCAAGCTCTGCCTTTTTCTTTTCAAGTTCGATGAGAAGTTGGTCTTCCTCCAATCTGTTTTTTCCGATTTTTGATTTAGCATTTTCAATAACTTTTGTTTCGAGACCAATTTTTTTGGCTATTTCCAGAGCAAAAGAGCTTCCGGGTTTCCCGATTTCCAATTCATATAGAGGTTCTAGTTTCAACGGGTCGAATCTCATTGCTGCATTGACTAAACCAGTTTGCTTTTGTGCTAACAGTTTCAAGTTGGTGTAATGTGTGTTGATGACACCTTTGCATTTTTGTTCTACCAGAGACTCTAAAATTGCTTCAGCAATCGCTCCCCCATATTCAGGGTCAGTTCCGGCGCCAAATTCATCAATGAGTACTAATGTAGATTTATCACCTAAAACCAATAGTTTTTTTAGGTTTAAGAGATGAGAACTATAAGTACTTAAATCATTTTCTAAAGATTGGGCATCACCGATATCTGCGAATATATAGTCAAAGACTCCTAATTCTGAACCTTCTGAACATGAAACCGGAAGCCCC
>JBDNDT010000382.1:0-3174 GCA_046718985.1 Cytophagales bacterium | reverse complement strand
CAACCAAGTGACCTGCTTCTATTTGGCTTTATAATCAAAGCAAAACCAGTATAGTTTGTAAAGACTTGTTTCTAAAAGATGAGTTAAAACATGAATCGGGCTTAGAATTGTTTGCAAAAGATTTCCCTGGATATTTCAAAACCATTTCAAGCGAAAAAACGCTTGCCGCAAATGATGCACATACACACAGTGGCACAAAGGAGTTCTCTGAAGTATATTTAAAACCATTAGGCATCAACTCTATGCTTGATGTGCCGATT
The DNA here is from genome assembly GCA_046718985.1 of Cytophagales bacterium. Classification (GTDB taxonomy): domain Bacteria; phylum Bacteroidota; class Bacteroidia; order Cytophagales; family UBA9547; genus JBDNDT01. The sequence continues at coordinate 2,914 of JBDNDT010000382.1, read as the reverse complement.
TGGTCAAACGGAGAAATGCTTGGGGTTGTTTGTTTGGAACATGTTGGTCCACATAGGACTTGGACAAGTGACGAAGAGAATTTTGCATATCTTATTTCCAATATCGTGGGGATGAGTTTGGAAATGAACTCAGTAAATGCTTAAATTGGTGGGGCAAAATTTATTATTGCCTTGTTTCTTGTGAAATATAAACATCAAATTATAGAATAACAAAACCTAATTAAAGTTCGATAGGTCAAAATTGAAAGTTTTAAAACACTTAAAATCGAAACAAAGAGGGTCAAATTCTGATTTTGACCCTTTTCGTTTTTATGAAGGATATAGATTTATTTGTATTAAAAAATTTGGAATGTAAAATCAATTCCCTACCTTTGCATTCCTTTTATTGAAAGACATGTACGCAATAGTTGAAATAGCTGGAAAGCAATATAGAGTAGAAAAAGATATGTATATCTACACCGACCTTTTGAACGTTGACAAAGGTGAGTCGGTAAGTTTTGACAAAGTTCTTCTTGTTGATAACGAAGAAGGCAAAATTCAACTCGGAAACCCTACGGTTTCAGGTGTTAAAGTTAACGCTAAAGTTTTGGATCATGTGAAAGGTGACACTGTGATAGTTTTTAAGAAGAAAAGAAGAAAAACTTACGAAAAAAGAAACGGTCACAGACAGCAATATTCAAAAGTTTTGGTTGAAAGTATAGGTTAATATAAAGATTAAAGGTCATGGCACATAAGAAAGGTGTTGGTAGTTCAAGAAACGGTAGAGAATCACATAGCAAAAGACTAGGTGTTAAGATTTTCGGAGGTCAATCTGTTAAAGCGGGTAACATCATCGTTAGACAAAGAGGAACAGTTCATCACGCGGGTTTGAATACTTATCTTGGAAAAGATTATACACTTCATGCAGCAGTTGAAGGTGTAGTTGTGTTTAAAAAAGGTAAAGACAACCGTTCTTTTGTTCACGTTCAACCAACGGTTGCTTAATTTAAGAACTTGAAATAAAAATGTAAATAGCGCCTAATGGGCGCTTTTTTTTTATGCATTCACCTGAACACAGCGAAATTATAAAAAAGCATTTTGGTGACAGACTGAGAGTAAGAGTTTGTGGCTTGTTAGTTATAAACCATAAAGTATTGCTTGTGGGTCATAAAGGAATTTCAAACCACGATTTTTTTTGGTCACCACCGGGTGGTGGTGTTGAGTTTGGAGAAAGCTTAGAACAAGCATTGATTAGAGAATTTCAAGAGGAAACAGGTTTATATATATCCGTAAAGCATTTTCTAGGATTTTATGAATATTTACACAAACCACTTCACGCCATTGAATTCTTTTTCGAAGTGAATCAACTAAATGGTTTTGAAAAAGTTGGAACAGACCCTGAATTGCATGAAAATAACCAAATTATTGATAAATTAAGTTGGTTTAATGACCAAAACATCAAAGAAAATAAAAACGGCTTATGGTTTCATCCTATGTTGAAGCATATAGATTTAAAAATCAGCCCTTTAAAGCCATTTATTTCAACAAATTCTAGGGATTTGTAATTAAATTGATTATTATTGCCATCGGTTGCTTCAAAATGTTCCTTATTTTAAAATGGTTGAGAGTTCTGTTGAGATAATAAGCATAAAAGACGATAAGTTTAATCCGGAATATTTGTCACAATATCATTTAGTGACCTGTCTTTCCACCCACTCAATTGAAGTTGGGGTTGTTGACATGATTGACAATAGAATCTTGGCACTTGAAAGATACCCTATCAATGGAATTGGTAGTCATGAATCGTATGTTGAAAGCTTAAATTCTGTTTTTGAAAATCATTATTTTCTAAAAGCAGGTTATTGGAAAAGCATCAATGTAGTGATCAACAATGATAAAATGACACTTTTACCCAAAGAATTGTTTGTTGACACTTATGCTAGAGAATACTTAAAACTCAATTGTGAGCTAAATTTTGTATATGATAGGATTTTTTATAACGATATTGACAAATTAGACATAGTAAATATTTATTCTATTCACAACCGTGTTTTTGATTGGTTGAAGGATATATATGTAGGAAGAAAAATCAATTTTCTTCATACATCACACTTATGCATTTTGTCTTGCTTCAAAAATGATATTAGTTCTAAATTCAAAATCACCATTTCTCTTCATGATAACTATTTAATGATAGTGATCATGAAAGATAATAAATTAAACTTTTGCAATTCTTTCAGAATCATATCAAATGAAGATGTGAGGTATTTTTCTCAAGCAATCATCCAACAGTTTAGCATAAACAAAAATCAATGTAGCGTTGAGGTTTTTGTGAGTCCTGAAAATGAAGAAAGACTAAATATGCTCAATGAGTCATTTGGTCATATCAAAAAAGGAAATAGGTGTGATTCAAAAACATTTAGTTTTGTATTTGATGAAATTGCTGAGCATAATTTCTTCAACATATGTCATGTTCCTTTTGATTAATGGAAAAGAAGATTGCCATTTTTCCCGGTTCATTTGACCCTTTCACCCTTGGGCATGAAGACATCGCTAGAAGAGGCGCTGAGATTTTTGACGAGCTTGTGGTTTCAATTGGCATCAATTCAGCAAAGTCTCGATATGTACCTGTTGAAAAAATGAAGGATATTATCAGTAAATCCTTGATTGATTTGCCAAATGTCAAAGTTGAAACTTATCAAGAATTAACCTCTTCATTTGCTAAGAAAATAGGCGCTAAATATATTTTGAGAGGTCTGAGAAACACAACAGATTTCGAATATGAAAACACCATAGCTCAGGTTAATAATTATCTGAATGATGAATTGGAAACGGTTTATCTAATTACAGAGCCTAAACTTGCATTTATCAGTTCGTCTATTGTGAGAGAAATACATAAATTTGGCGGTGATGTATCGAGTTTTCTTTCTTACAA
>JBDNDT010000381.1:0-3182 GCA_046718985.1 Cytophagales bacterium | reverse complement strand
GCACGGACGGCTTTGAAAGAAAGGATGTTCTATCAGTTTAAAAATCAAATCTCCTGAGAGGGTGATGAAGCCATAAACAGGGTCGTTCACCACTTTCTTTTTTCCCATCTGAATGAATTAATGAATGCCAAACAAACATTTTTATATCGCAAATGCAAATCAAGACAAGCTCTTTATGGTTTTTTTGTTAATAATTTTTAACATATATCAATCGTTTTGAGAACGGAATTAAATCAGATCATAAACTCATACATTCAAGATTTCAATCATTCCAAACATAATTTTGTTAAACTGCTAAAAATGTTCATATTATGCTCGAAATTGATGGTCTTTAACATTTTATTAGGTTTTTGGAACGAACATTAGGAAAACGACGTAATAGAAAAAAACTAATTGTTGATTTTTTGAATTAAACCATAACATTTTATGAACGCTGAGAAAGATTCCGTTAAACTTTATGATAAGGCTTCAAAGCACTTCATGTCAGGAGGATTTCCGGATTCGTTGCCCATTGACCAAGCTTATGTTCACATCGGGATGTATTTAGGATGGATTGTTGAAAATTATCTTTACAGTCAGTTTTTTGAAGACGAATGTGATACTCAAATCATTAGGTTCAAAAGGCGAGAAATTTCACCTGCGATTTTGAGTGAAATCTGGAATGGAAGTTTAGGAAGCAATCTTTTCACTGAAGAAGGAAATATGTTCACCTACTATTATTATGGTGGTGGATTATATAACAAAGATTATATCTCCATCTTGTCTGAAGGCTTACCTTCAATTTATCATGTGAAAGACAGTTGGGAAAACTTCGATAAAATTTCTGTAAAAATTTCCCAACGCTTTGAAGTTTGGAAAAATGAGCTGTCAAAAATCTAAATGTACTTTGCAATCGCATTTTTGATCGTTTCTTACCTTCTGTTAGTTATCTCTTGCTATACTTTTTGGCTTAGTCACAAAAACTCAAACTTTGATGAAGTTCCTGAATATCCTGCTTTGAGCATTCTGTGTGTTGGAAGAAATGAACAAGCTCATCTTGATGAATTGTTAAACTCTGTTTGCAAAATAAATTATCCCGGTCATTGGGAATTTATTTATGTTGATGACCATTCAAGTGACGAAACATTCTTAAAAGTTCAACCGTTTCTTTCCGACTACATTTCTTACCTCAAACCCAATACCAGCGTGACCGGAAAAAAACGTTGTCAAGCTTTAGGCGTTGAAAAATCAACAGGTGATTGGGTTTTATGCATTGATGCTGATTGCTCTTTTGAACCGGAATGGCCTAAAACGATGGTTCAGTTTGCTCTCGCTCATCAAAAAATGTGGGTTGGTGGTGTGGTTGTGCAAAAAGAAGATTCCAATCGCTCTTTCTTAAACAATTGGCAAAAAGTGGAAACCTTATTCCTCAACATCATAGGGGGTGTGTTTTTGTCGTTTGGGCTTCCAATTCTTGCCAATGGTGCTAATATGTTGTTTAAGAAAGATGTGTTTAAGCCTATGAATGATAATCAACTGCTCAACCCAAGCGGTGATGATGTGCTGTTGACACAACAAGTGAGTAAAATGTTTGGCAAAGAAAAGTTGGGATTTTGTTTTGATAGTATCTCAAAAGTTTCAACCGATTCACCTTCAGAGTGGAATCTTTTTTTAAATCAGAAAATCAGATGGGCAAGTAAATTCAAAATTTATTCATGTTGGGAAGCGAAATTGTTTTTGGTTTATTTTTCAATTGTTCAGATTTCTTGGGTTTTCCTGTTTTTTTTGGAACTAAAACTGTGGATTTTGCTCACAATCTTAAAGCTTTTGATAGAAATCACCACTTTTTCTCACATGGCTAAACGATATCAGGTGAAACAAAATCTGTTATTTTCGTTAATTACCAATGTGCTTTATCCTTACTATAGTTTAGCAATCGGAACAATGGCAAGGTGGAAAGGATTTGAATGGAAGAACAGAACATATTTGATTAGATGAGTGAGTTGGAATTTGAAGTTTTAGACGAGTTATATTTCGCCATTGACATCCACAATCTTTCACAACAAACCGGAATTAATATTGAAGATTTAAGAGATTTGATTTGGGAAATGAAAAAAAAGGACTGGGTGAAAGTAATGAGGGATTTTGATGATGAAATAGACCCGGAAGAGTCAGAATTTAAGCAGTTTTTTGAAAAATATCACTACATTGCAAGCAAAAAAGGACTTTTGCTTCACAATAGCAAATGAGGCTGATGACTAGAAACCAAGTTGAACATGTCAGAACACCTACTTACTATGCACTAAGGAGGTTAAAGAAGAACTATCCGGCGATGTTCGGCTTTGCGGTTATTATTGTTGCCCATCTAATTTCGATTTTGGGCTATTTAATTATGCCTGATTCAACCCCAAATGCAAATGACGGAGCTGTTCAGTTGCAAAAGCAACTTCCCGGTTTTTCTGTGACAATGCTCAAAAAAGTGAAGAACTTAGAGATTGAGTCAGGAAACTTTCTCACAACAATGCTTTTTGGTAAAGAATCAATATACACTATCGTCCCCATCACAGATTATCATATAAATGGTTGGGAAGTTGAAACTACTGAATTTGGAAGACATAAGAAAAAAGAAACCTATAACTTACTTTCACTCACAAGACCAACATTCGTCGGCAAAACAAACAAGATATTTAAAGATTCATCAGCCAATTTTTTAATAGAAGGCATGAACATCACTTATGTTGACTTGAAAGGTGAAATTCAAAAAACAACTAGAGACGTGTTGTTGAAAGAATTTGAAAAGAACAACATAGAGAAAAGAAAATATATTTTGGGCACTGACAAAGCAGGAAGAGATATGCTGTCGAGACTGTTGTTTGGCACTAGAATCTCGTTGTCAATTGGCTTTATTTCTGTATTAATTTCATTAGCTGTCGGCATAACACTTGGTGCTGTAGCTGGATTTTTTGGGGGAAAAGTAGATAACATAGTGATGTGGTTCATGACGGTGGTTTGGTCAATCCCAAGTGTGATGTTGGTGATAGCCATCAGTTTGGCTTTGCAGAGCAAAGGTTTGTGGGTTGCTTTTGTGGCGGTTGGTCTCACCACTTGGGTTGAGGTTGCAAGGGTTGTGAGGGGTCAAATCTTGTCACTCAAAGAAAAAACATTTGTGGAAGCGGCAAGAGCATTGGGTTTGGGGAACAGCA
>JBDNDT010000380.1:0-3210 GCA_046718985.1 Cytophagales bacterium | reverse complement strand
GAATGTAAACAGCGCCCATGGCGTGCCATTGAATGGAAAAATTGACAAAGTTGTATTTCCAAAAAAATCAAAAGAGTGCATTGTCTATGATTACAAAACCGGAAAACCTGAAAATGCCGAAAAAAAACTAAATCCCCCATCAGAAAAAGAAGAATATGGAGGCGATTATTGGCGACAAATGGTCTTTTATCGCATCTTGCTGGATGCTGACAAAGCCAAAAATTGGAAAATGACAAAAGGTGTATTCAGTTTTGTTGAAAAAGACAAGAAGCAAAACGCTTATGTTGAAAAATCGGTTGAAATTTACGATAAAGACATTGAGTTTTTGAATGGATTGATTTATGAGGTTTATGAAAAAATATCCAAACATGAATTCAAAAAGGGATGTGGCAAAAAAGATTGTGTTTGGTGCAACTTCGTTAAAAGCAATTATCAAACAGAACTAAGTGTTCCTGATGCTGAAGAAAGCGAAGGTTTTGTAGAGTTTTGATTGGTTTGAGTTTTGGTAAAATTAGATCAATCATATACTCATTTTAAAATTACAAATTCTAAATGTTCAGGTAATCAATCAAAAGACATGCTTAACATCTAAATTTAGAAAAGCTTATTTTACAGCTTAATTTTAGATCAATCACCATAAAGTTCTTTGAGTTCTAACTTTCTGATTCTTGACAAAATACGGTTCTGTTTGCTTCAAAATCGTACAAAATGAGATTTCGTCAAATCTCAAATTCAATTTGGTCGCCGGGTTTCAAAAAACCTTCATCGCTATCTGATTCCTCGGCTTGAATTTCAGTCTGAGTTTCCTCCTCTTCCTTTTCCTGAATCAACTTGATTTCCAGAACCTTGTGTGGTGAAAGTCTGTTACCCAAGGCCTTCCATCCTTTCACATCAATGAGCATATCTAAGTCCAAAATCATTTGTTCTTTTTCACCTTTTGCTCCCTTTGCCACCTCAATTTCAATTTGAGGTGATTTTGAAAGTGTTAAAAGAACCAATTTAGAACCTTTGCTCTCACTGATGAAACTATATTTTTTTCCTATGCTCAAGGCTTCAATCAAAAACCTTTTTACGAAATAATTTTGGTGTTCGCCGTCGAAATGAATCACACTCACCACCTCTTCTTTATTGAATTTGCTGATGTGCATGATATCATTGGGTTCATATCGGTTGGTGAGTTCATAGGAAGTGATTTCGTAAGAACCATCTTTGAAAAAAACAATAATTTTATCGTCTCCTAAGAAAGAGCCTAAAAGCTTTCCGCGTGATTCTGTGTTCAGCCTTCCTAAAGTGGAATCATACCAAATTTTGAGTCCGCCAAGTGTAGATTTTCCTTTTTCCTTTAAGGTGATTTTCTTGATGGGATATTTGGTGACGATGTTTCCTTGTGCAACTCGACCTTTGATTTCCAAATCAGCGAAATTATAATCAAACACCTTAATTTTGGCAGTTGACGAAGGGGTGAGTTGAATGGAAATAATTTCAGCTTCACCATTTGGATTGGCGGAAAAATACAATACTTTTGAACCTTTGTTGCCCATGGTGAGGTCATATTCTTTGTCGCGGGTCACAGAAAGAACTTGGAAGCGTTTTCCCATGGCTCTGCCTGATTTGCCATCAAGATAAATCATGTTATAAACCATCCTTTCGTCGTTTTTCTTAAAAACACTCACATGGATAATGTCTTTTCCGACAAATACTTTGTCAGCGATTTTTACCACTTTGCAAATGCCTGTTTGGGTGAAAACGATAATATCATCAATATCAGAACATTCCGTAACAAATTCATCCTTTTTGAGACCGAAACCCACAAAACCATCTTTTCTGTTGACGTATAGTTTTTCGTTGGCGGCGGCAACAGCGACAGCATTCACGATATCAAATTGTCTGATTTCTGTTTTACGTTCTCTTCCTGTGCCATACTTTTTGAGAAGGTTTTGGTAATAATCGATTGTATATTCCACCAAATGAGCCAAATGATGATTGATTTTCTTCATCTCATCTTCGTGTTCCTTCATTTTGAGGTCAGCCTCATCAAAATCGAACTTTCTGATGCTTGAAAGTGGCTTTGCCATCACTTTCTTATAATCTTCGTTTTCAATTTTGCGATAGAATTTATGAAAATGGGGTTCATAAAGTTTGTTGAGAACTTCAAAGGATTTAGAATCGTCTTCGGAATTTTCATAAAGCGGGTTTTTATACATTCCTTCTTCAATGAAAATCTTGAGCAAAGAGCTAAAAAAAATCTTTTCTTTGAGTTCAGCCAGTCTGATTTCAAGCTCTCTTCTTAGCAATTCTTTGGTTTGCAAAGTGCAGAGTTTCAAGATTTCAGAAACTCCGATGAATCTAGGTTTGTCATCAATGATGACACAGGCATTGGGTGAAATGCTCACTTCACAATCAGTGAAGGCATAAAGAGCGTCTATGGTGATGTCAGGTGAGGTGCCGGGCATCAACTGAATTTCGATTTCTACATCTTTTGCTGTGTTGTCAGTGACCTTCTTGATTTTGATTTTGCCCGAATCATTGGCTTTCACAATGCTCTCAATCAAGCTAGAGGTAGTGGTTGAAAATGGAATCTCAGTAACCAACAAGGTTTTAGGGTCTTTTTCAACGATTTTGGCTCTCACTCGAACTTTTCCACCCCTTAAACCATCTTTGTAATTGGCTGCATCAATCATACCCCCAGTTGCAAAATCGGGGTAAAGTTCAAAATTCTCATTTTTGAGATGTTTGATGGAGGCATCAATCAACTCACAAAAGTTGTGAGGCAAAATTTTAGTGGCCAGGCCCACTGCAATTCCTTCAACGCCTTGAGCCAAGAGCAAAGGAAATTTCACAGGCAGGGTGACCGGTTCACGTTTTCTGCCATCGTAAGACAACTGCCAAATGGTGGTATCATCGTTGAAAGCAACTTCTAGGGCAAATTTAGAGAGCCTTGCCTCTATATATCTGGATGCAGCGGCATTGTCACCTGTTCTGATATCACCCCAATTTCCTTGGGTGTCAATCATTAAATCTTTTTGACCTAGGCCTACAATAGCATCTCCGATGGAAGCATCACCATGTGGATGATATTGCATGGTGGCGCCTATGATGTTTGCCACTTTGTTGAAACGCCCATCGTCCATTTCCTTCATGGCATGAAGTATTCTGCGTTGAACCGGTTTCAAACCATCTTCAATGGCAGGCACAGCTCGTTCAAGAATT
>JBDNDT010000038.1:0-11074 GCA_046718985.1 Cytophagales bacterium | reverse complement strand
CATTTGAAGTTTACAGTTTAAATTTTCAAAAAGATGAAAATAATCATAGCCTTGCAAAAGTTGGTAGCTAAACTCTGTGAAAGAAATCCCTGTTTCTAGTCTTTTCTTCACAGAATCTTTGGCCATCATATAATTCACTGAGATGTGCTTGCCAACCTCTCTCAAGAAATTAAGCAAGTCCATTGGCTGAAACCAGTCATAATTATTTACTATTGAAGCAGCATTTGAACACTCAAAATCCAGGAATTTTTTTATTTGAGTCTTTAGTGATTCAACATTATGATTCAAAAGATCTTTCGAAAGTAGATTTCTTTCTTCAGATTTGCCTGATGGGTCACCAATCATTCCTGTTGCACCACCAACCAAGAGAACAGGTTTATGACCAGCTAATTGAAAATGTTTCAACATCATGATTGAAACAAGGTGACCAATGTGTAATGAATCTGCTGTTGGGTCAACACCCACATAACCGGAAACCGATTCTTTCATTAACAATTCTTCAGTTCCGGGCATGATATCATGAATCATGCCTCTCCACTTGAGTTCTTCAACAAAATTCTTCATCAAAAAATGGCTTTAAACAAAAAAGGGGAAACATTGCTGCATCCCCTGAAATTTTAATTAAACAAGACTAAACTTTGATTTCGACATCAACACCGCTTGGAAGCTCTAATTTCATCAATGCATCTACTGTCTTAGAAGAAGTTGAATAAATATCAACCAATCTTTTGTAAGTACAAAGTTGGAATTGCTCTCTAGATTTTTTATTTACGTGGGGAGACCTTAACACAGTGTATTTTTGCTTTTCTGTAGGTAAAGGAATTGGTCCGTTAACAATTGCACCGGTTGCTTTCACTGCACGAACAATTTTTTCAGATGACTTGTCAACCAAGTTGTGATCGAATGATTTAAGTTTGATTCTTATTTTTTGATTCATTTTTTTTTTATTATGCTTTAACAGCTCCTTTTACTTTTGCAATAACCGCTTCAGCCAAGTTGTTTGGAACCGGCTCATAATGAGAGAACGTCAAAGTAGCAGTAGCTCTGCCTGATGTGATAGTTCTCAAATCTGTAACATATCCGAATAATTCTGACAAAGGAACATCAGCTTTAATCACTTGACCACCAATTTTGGCATCCATTCCTTTCATCAAACCTCTTCTTCTATTCAAATCACCTGTCACAGGACCTGTATATTCGTCAGGTGTAACAACTTCTACGTTCATGATTGGTTCAAGCAATTGAGGACCAGCATTTTTTGCTGCCTCTTTAAAGCCCATTCTTGCAGCCAATTCAAAAGAGAGTGAATCAGAGTCAACATCATGATAAGAACCATCGAACAATCTCACTTTCATGTTTTCAACAGGATAACCTGCTAAAACACCATTTTTCATTGATTCTTCAAATCCCTTTTGAATTGCAGGAATAAATTCTTTAGGAATTACACCACCTACAATTTCGTTAACGAATTGGAAGCCCTTATGACCTTCGTCAACAGGACCTATTTCAAACACAATATCAGCAAACTTACCTCGTCCACCCGACTGCTTTTTGTAAACTTCTCTATGTTCGAATTTCTTGGTTAACCTCTCTCTGTAAGCAACCTGAGGAGCACCTTGATTTATCTCAACATTGAACTCTCTTCTCATTCTGTCAATGATGATTTCCAAGTGCAATTCACCCATACCTCTCAGCACAGTTTGACCTGTTTCTTGATCAGTGAAAACTGAAAGAGTTGGATCTTCTTCAACCAATTTAGTAATTGCGTTAGAGAATTTATCAACATCCGCTTGTTTTTTAGGCTCAACAGCATATCCAATAACCGGCTCAGGGAATACCATTGATTCAAGAACGATTTTTGCTTTTTCGTCGCACAATGTATCACCGGTCTTAATGTCTTTGAAACCAACTACAGCACCAATGTCACCAGCCTCCAACTTGTCAATTTGGTTTTGCTTGTTAGCGTGCATTTGGAAGATTCTAGAGATACGTTCTTTATTTCCAGATCTTGTGTTGAACACATAAGAACCAGAATCAAGAACACCAGAATAAGCCCTAACAAAACACAAACGACCAACAAATGGATCAGTTGCTATTTTAAAAGCCAAAGCACAGAAGGGTTCATTAACAGAAGGCTTTCTAGATACTTCCTGTCCGTTTTCAGGGTTTGTTCCAATGATACTTTCCTTATCTACTGGTGAAGGCAACAAAGCCATCACATAATCAAGCATTGTTTGAACGCCTTTGTTTTTGAAAGAAGAACCACACAACATAGGGACAATTTTCATGTCTATTGTTGCAGATCTCAATGCTTTCAATATTTCATCTTCACTTATTGAATTGGGGTCTTCGAAGAATTTTTCCATCAAAGACTCATCATATTCAGCAACTGCTTCTAATAATTTCTCTCTGTAATGAGCTGCATCTTCTTTAAGACTATCAGGTATTTCAACAACCTCAAAAGTCATTCCTTTATCATGCTCATTCCAAATGATTCCTCTATTGTTCACAAGATCAACGACCCCTCTGAACTGGTCTTCTTCTCCAATAGGCAATTGCAAAGGAACCGCATTTGAACCAAGCATTTCTTTCACTTGCTTGCAAACGTTCAAAAAGTCAGCACCTTGTCTGTCCATTTTGTTAACAAAGCCTAAACGAGCAACCTTGTAATTATTTGCAAGTCTCCAGTTAGTCTCTGATTGTGGTTCAACACCATCAACTGCACTAAAAAGAAAAACCAAACCATCTAATACTCTCAAAGAACGATTCACTTCAACGGTGAAGTCAACGTGGCCAGGAGTATCAATGATGTTGATATGGTAATTTTGTTCTCTATATTTCCAAGTTACCGTAGTAGCAGCAGATGTGATGGTGATACCTCTTTCTTGTTCTTGAGCCATCCAATCCATTGTTGCAGCACCATCGTGAACTTCACCAATTTTATGGCTTACACCGGAATAGTAAAGGATACGCTCGGTTGTTGTAGTTTTTCCTGCATCAATGTGAGCAGCAATGCCTATGTTTCTTGTGAATCTTAAATCGCGAGCCATGATAAAAAAATATTAAAATTTAAAGTGTGAAAATGCTTTGTTAGCTTCAGCCATGCGATGTGTATCGTCTTTCTTTTTCACCGCTGCACCTTCACCTTTTGATGCAGAAATGATTTCATTTGCCAATTTTTCTGTCATGGTTTTTTCGCCTCTATTTCTAGCGTAATTAATCAACCATTTTATACCAAGAGCTAATTTTCTTTCAGGTCTAACTTCTGTTGGTACTTGAAAGTTTGCCCCTCCTACTCTTCTGCTTTTTACTTCAACTGAAGGCATCACGTTGTTGAGACCTCTCTTCCAAACTTCAAGTCCGTTTTCGCTGGTTTTCTTTTCAACAATGTCTATGGCGTTATAAAAAATATCGTATGCAATACTTTTTTTACCGTCATACATCAAACTGTTAACGAACTTGGTTACCATCACATCTTTAAACTTAGGATCCGGCAACAAATATCTTTTCTTTGGTTTTGATTTTCTCATGATTAATTATTTTTTACCTCCTTTACCTTTTGTTGGTGCCGCAGCTGCCTGACCCGGCTTTGGTCTCTTAGCACCATATTTAGATCTACCTTGTTTTCTACCATTCACACCGGCAGTATCTAAAGCACCACGAACGATGTGATAACGAACACCCGGTAAATCTTTAACTCTCCCACCTCTGATAAGCACTATTGAGTGTTCTTGCAAGTTGTGACCTTCGCCCGGTATGTATGCGTTAACTTCTTTTGAGTTTGTTAACCTAACCCTTGCAACTTTTCTTAAAGCTGAGTTTGGTTTTTTAGGAGTGGTGGTGTAAACTCTTGTGCAAACACCTCTTCTTTGTGGACATGAATCTAATGCAGGTGATTTAGATTTAAATGTCAACTTTTCTCTTCCCTTTCTTACTAATTGCTGTATAGTAGGCATTTATGACTATGTTTGATAATATCCAATTTTGGGACTGCAAATTTAGAGAAAAGAATTACAATCCCAAAGAAAAAAAATAAAATTCTGTAATGAATGTTTATTTATGATTTTAAGTCGCTGAAATCAAATGTTTCAAGAAATTTGGTAGTGAATTTCCCCGACTTAAAAGTTGGGTCATCCATTAATTTCAAATGGAAGGGGATGGTTGTCTTCACCCCTTCTACTACAAATTCCTGAAGTGCTCTTTTCATTTTAGCGATTCCCTCTTCTCTCGTTGCTGCTTTCACAATTAATTTAGCAACCATTGAATCGTAATTTGGGGGAATTGCATAGCCCGAATAAGTATGTGTATCAACTCTCACTCCATTTCCTCCGGGAAAATGTAAATTACTTATTTTTCCCGGCGATGGTCTGAAACCTGCACCAACATCCTCAGCATTGATTCTAACTTCCATTGAATAGCCCACGGGGAACATGTTTCCAAAAGCTAGTGGCAATCCAGCGGCTACTTTTATTTGTTCTTTTATCAAATCAACACCCGTTACTTCTTCTGTGATTGGGTGTTCAACTTGAATCCTTGTGTTCATTTCCATGAAATAGAATTCTCCATGTTTGTCAACCAAGAATTCTATTGTGCCGGCTCCTTCATATTTAATTGCTTTAGCTCCGGCAATAGCTGCTTCGCCCATTCTTCTTCTCAATCTGTCATTCATCACAGGCGAGGGAGTTTCTTCCACCAATTTTTGATGTCTTCTTTGAACTGAACAATCTCTTTCTGAAAGGTGTACCACTTTTCCGAATTTGTCGCCCATCACTTGAATTTCAATATGGCGAGGCTCTTCAACAAATTTTTCAAGATACAATTCGTCATTTGCAAATGCAGCACCCGCTTCCATTTTGGCATCTTTCCATGCCTTTTCAAATTCTGTTTCGTTATTAACAATTCTCATTCCTCGACCGCCACCACCGGCAGTTGCCTTCAATATGACCGGATACTTAATTTTTTGAGCTATTTTTTTCCCTTCTTCCATTGTTTTCAATAGACCATCTGACCCAGGAACAACCGGGACGCCGGCTTTTTTCATATAAGCTTTAGCGGTCGATTTGTCTCCCATTGCATTAATCATTTCAGGAGTCGGCCCTATGAATTTTATTCCATAGTCAGAGCAGATTCTCGAAAACTCAGCATTCTCCGATAGAAAACCATAACCCGGATGAATGGCATCAGCATTGGTGATTTCAGCAGCTGCAATCAAATTGGGCATGTTCAAATAAGAAAGAGAACTTTGTGAGGGCCCTATGCACACAGCTTCATCTGCAAATTTCACATGCAAACTGTCTTTATCAGCCGTTGAATATACTGCAACTGTTTTAATCCCTAACTCTTTACAGGCACGAATGACTCTCCTGGCTATCTCGCCACGATTTGCTATCAAAATTTTCTTAAACACAGAGATTTTTTTATTTTGGTTCTACCAAGAACAAAGGTTGATCAAATTCAACGGGAGTAGCATTGCTTACTAATATCTTCACTACTCTACCTGATACATCTGATTCAATTTCATTGAAAAGCTTCATCGCTTCAATAATACAAACCACTTGACCTTTTGTGATTTCATCACCTACATTTACAAAGTTTGGTGAATCAGGTCCACTAGCTGCATAAAAAGTGCCAATCATAGGTGACTTGATGGTTACCAAATTTGAAGGTTCATTTTTTTCAAAAGTAGGTTGAGAATTTTTTACCTCAACGGCTGTGTTGGCAACAGGAGCTTGAATTTGTGGCTGAGCTACAGGAGTTTGTATAATTGGTGCCGATATTTGCTGAGGTACAAAATTAGTACTAGGATTTCTTTTTACTGCTAACTTAAATTGCTCGGTCTCAAGGCTAACTTCTTCTAATCCCGATTGTGCAATAAATTCTAACAAGTCTTGTATTTCTTTTGGTTTCATCTACTAGAGTGATTAATTATTGACAAATAACGTAAGAAAATTATTGATAACCATAATGAATTTCTCAGTCTTGATGAGAATCGTATGCCCATTTCAAAAAAACAGACCCCCATGTGAATCCTCCACCAAATGCTGCCATAACCACATGGTCTCCTTTTTTGAATTTTTTTTCATAGTCCCACAAACATAATGGAATTGTAGCTGCGGTAGTGTTCCCATAGTTTTCTATGTTTAGCATAACTTTTTCAGAAGCGAGCCCCATTCTTTCTGCCGTGGCATCTATGATTCTTTTATTAGCTTGATGCGGAACTAACCAATCCACCTGTTCTCCTGTGATGTTATTTCTTTGTAAAATCTCAACAGAAACATCAGCCATATTGGTCACCGCATATTTGAAAACTGTTGCACCTTCTTGAAAGGCATAATGTTCTCTATTTTGTACGGTCTCAATAGAAGCAGGTCTTCTGCTGCCTCCTGCTTTGCAGTTTAGGTATTGCACTCCTGAGCCATCTGCTTTCAACACAAAGTCAACTATTCCGTTTTCATCCTCTGAAGGTTCTAATAAAACGGCTCCTGCTCCATCACCGAAAATGATACAAGTCTTTCTGTCTTGATAATCAATTATTGAAGACATTTTATCAGCCCCAACGACAATCACTTTTTTATATCTTCCGGATTCTATAAATTGTGCCCCTGTGGCTAAGGCATAAATGAAACCTGAACATGCTGCCTGAAGATCATAACTCCAAGCATTTTTTGCTCCAACTTTGTCTTGAATTAAATTCGCAGTTGAGGGAAAAACATAATCAGGTGTGACAGTTGCACAAATAATTAGGTCTATTTCTTCAGGATTTGTGTTGGTTTTCTTCAAGAGTTCATTCACTGCAAACACACACATATGTGATGTCCCCAATTGTTCACCTTGTTGCTCACCTTCACCTTTCAACAACCTTCTTTCTTTGATTCCGGTTCTTGAAAATATCCATTCATCATTTGTTTCAACCATTGTTGAAAGTTCTGCATTTGTTAACTTATATTCAGGCACATAACCTCCAACACCTGTTATTGCAGCAAAAGTTTTCTTCATATTTTAGCTGTAAGCTTGTTTTAGCTTTTTGGTGATTTCTGAATCAACAAGCTCTTTTGAAAGTTTAATCATATTTTTTATGGCATAATCTGTAGAAGATCCGTGCCCAATCACAACGTTTCCATTGATTCCCAAAATGGGACTTCCCCCAACATTCCTCCAGTCAAAAAGTTCAATGAAATCATCAGTGAAATTTCTTTCTTTCAATATTGGGTACATTGACTCTGAAAGTTTCAAAATAACATTTCCAATGAATCCGTCACAAATAATCACATCAGCTTTGTCAAGAAAAACATCTCTGCCTTCAACGTTGCCAATGAAATTAATTCTTGGATTCAACTTAATTAATTGATGAGCCGCTTGTGTTACAAGTGTACCTTTTTCCTCTTCCTCGCCCAGGCTCATTAAGCCAACTCTTGGTTTGTCATTTCCAAAGATATAACTTGCATACAGACTTCCCATTTCAGCAAATTGCGCTAAAACATCAGGTTTACATTCCGCATTTGCACCAACATCAAGTAAGATTCCATACTTTCCTGTCAATTTCGGAATAAAACCTGCTATTCCGGGTCTTATAATGCCCTCAATTGCCTTCACAGTAAACATAGCCCCTACTAACATAGCGCCTGTGTTTCCGGCACTGCATAAAACGTCAACCTGTTTTGATGCAAGGAGTTTATAACCAATCAAAATGCTTGATTTTGGTTTTTGAGCAATAGATTTTGTGGGGTGTTCACCCATTCCAATCACCTCTGGAGCATCCACAATCTCAAAGTCGCTTAATCTTCCTCCATTAGCAACAATGGTTTCTTCGATAATTTTTTGGTCACCCAATAAAACCATCTTGATTTCGTCAGACAATTCACTTCTTGCAGCAATTGCACCTTTGATGACAGCAAGGGGAGCGTTGTCGCCACCCATAGCATCTATAGCTATCCTCATTTAAAAAAATTGATTTAGTTTATGGGACGTGAAGCAACGAAATTATTTACTTCTTTGCCACTTTTTCTAAAACTTTTTTTTAAGCAACAGTTTCTTGCTCAATCACTACTTTACCTTTGTGATAAAGTCTCCCTTCATGCCAATAAGCTCTATGGTAGATATGTGGCTCGCCTGTTGTTGGGCAAAGAGCGATGGTTTTAGGAGTTGCTTTGTAATGTGTTCTCCTTTTATTTCTTCTTTGTTTCGAAATTCTCGACTTTGGATGTGCCATTTTACTTTATTTTCAATTATTGTTATTCTTCAATTTTAATAATTCTCTCCATCTGGGGTCTATTTCCTCTGGTGAATCATTTTGCGTTTCAAGCTCTTTACTTGAATAAATCAAACTCTCATTTTCTTCATTCTCCAAATCAACATTTTCCAAGAACTTTGGATGCAATTTTTTAAAAGGAATTTGAATTCCTATTCCTTCATATATCCTATCACTCATGTTGATAGCCAATGCACCATTCCTTAAACCAAACAAACCATCACCCAATTCGCCTTCAAATTCATCATATTTGTAAATGAATTTTTCAATGCCGTGAATGTTTTGTTGATAGGTTTCTAAACTTCTGTCACAAACCAATTCAACCCAACCGTTCAATGTCATTTCGAAATGAAATAAATCGTTATTCTTGGTTAATAAAACATTGGCTCTGACATTCCCTTTTGAAGTGAGAGAACCCTCATAATGTTCAAAAAACAAATTATCAACCTCAAAAGAATATTCATAATTCTTGTTTTGAAGCTGAAAAATCTCAATCTCGTATTGTTTGAAGAAGTTGGATTTCATTTCGTTTTTTGAAATTGGGGCGCAAGTTACTATTTATTTTTAAAAACAAAAAACTCAAGACAACATTGCCCTGAGTTTTTTGTTTAAAACAGTTATCAATTACATTTCAAGCAATTCCATTATTATCAAAATTGCGCCTATTAAAAAGGCAATAACACCTAATAAATAAAAAATACCAAATAGACCACCTAAAACAATTAAAATTACACCGGCTACTGCCAAGACAATACCAATTTTCATTCGATCAGTGAGTCCTCCTTTTTTGGTTTCTTGCTTTTTTTGAATTTTTTCAACTCTCTTTTCAATTTTCTCTACAATTTTTTGCTCTTTTTCAGAAAGAGAATTTTCTTTCTTCAAAAATGAAGATTTTTCTGATTTAATTGCTGGTGTAACCAACATTGAATTTGCAGAAATCATTGAGTTTGTTTCTTCAAATTCTTCAACCTGTGCATTTTTTGAATTTTGTTCAAGTTCTGTTTCAACCATTAAAGTTGTTTTCTCCAGTGTGATAGGACTCTGTGAAGAAATTAACTTGCTTTTTGAACATGAAAAAAGCAAAAAGCTCAATGCAAAAAGGGCTAAAGTTTTAGTTTTCATTTTGTTTAAATGTTTAAATTGTCTATTTAATTTTTGATTCTGAAAAATTGCCCAACAGAAGTTTGGGATCTGTATTTCAATACAGAGTCATTAGGGAACTCATAGTCCCAAGTTCCGGAATTGATTCTATTAAAAATCAATGTATCTTTTCCTCTTGGTTTTCTTCCTAATTGTTCGAAAGTTATAAATTTTTTACAAGGTGTGAAACTGATTAATCCAAATGCACTGTCAGTGTTAGTTATGGTGTCTCCGGGATTCAAATTTGCTCTTAAATATTTGAGACTGTATGTTCCATTTTCGTTGATTTCATACAACACATTGCTGTCAGACCATTTGTTGAAAATGCGTTTATCTTTCTCTTCACAAAGTTTATTGCAAGATACTGTTATCAATGTCACTAAAATTGCAAAAAGTAATTTTTCAAAAGACATAGCCGAGAACAGGATTTAAATAAGGAAAAATGATGAGCTTGTTATCTGCATCTTGTGAAGCATCAACACCCAACATAACAGAAGCCAATAATTTTTTGGGGATGATAGCCACCTGATATCCAATTCCCAAACCTGCACAGATTGGCTTAGGTTCAGAAAAGTCGTTCACTTCTCTTGTGTCTTTTTTATTTTCTTTTCTTCTCAACATCAACGAATAAGGTCTGGTCAACCCATTGCTATACATAATTGTATTATAACCACCATAAATTTGAAAGAAAATTCCGGAAGGTCCTTTTTGTGACCTGAAATATCTAAGCGCGAGTTCGCCACGAAAACCATTGGTTAAATCAGCACGGTTAGACTTTATCTTTTGCACATTATCTTGCCTTGCAAAATAATACATTCCATTCAAACCTAAGCTAATTGACTTTGACAACGGAATTTCAAATTCTAGACCATAAGTGCTGTTGAAAACAGCAGGAAAAATTTTCACATTTGGCCTCAAAGGAATTTCAAATTCTGAATCATCAATTTTATGATGATCATGAATATCTTCAGGGTGTTTTCCACTCTCAGTATCAGTGGAGTATTTTGAATGATCGGTGGTTTTATGTTCTTTCTTTGGAGGTTGATGATGATGTTCCTGATGTGGTGTTGTGTGATGTATGGGTTTATGCTTGTGATGATTTTTGTTATGGTTCTTTTTCATATGGTGTTGCGCGTTGCACACCAAGAACATAGTCAACAATCCTAAAAGCAAAAGCCCATTTCTCATAATAGTGCAAATATAGGTGGAAAAAGTGAAAAATCTACATGGTATTTACAGTCCAAACTTTTATTGGACTCGTTTTTTAACCAATTAATGTCTATGTTATGGGTAAAATTAATAATATTGCGGAAACAAATTTTATTTATTCCATGAGAAAACCAAAACTAACACTGAGCCTCCTGGGCTTGCTTTCTATTGCTACTTTTGCACAAGAAATAGAAGCTGAAAAAACGTACCAAATTTCTAGAAAATCAAAAAGAGGTTTTTTAGCAGGTATAGATTATGATGCCGACCAAAAAACATATCAGTTGACTTACTTCACAAAACAAACTCAAAGAAAACTCAATTATGAGTTTTACATTTTTGACAATGATTTCAACATGATTAAAGATATCGCGCCAAAATTGCTCGTCTTTGTCGCCTGAAACGCCGGCGTTGGTGCGCGCAAGCACTCCCCAAGCTCGACGGCGTCAGCAAAACCTCCTACCTCACCGTGCGCTACCT
>JBDNDT010000379.1:0-3214 GCA_046718985.1 Cytophagales bacterium | reverse complement strand
AAGTGGGAAGATTTTGCTTTGGTCAAAAGAGTGGACTTGCAGATGCCCGACGGAAGGACAATCGAAGGCTTGGTATTCAACGACCCTAGGGCTAGAATACAAGAAGCCACCCTCAAAATCAGCGAAATGCTGAAAGATGGGAACAACAAACCCATCATAGACAACAACGGCGCCCAACTCGCCAAAACCGACAAAGGCGAAGTGGTGGTGGTGAAGGAGGTTAGTGGGGCGGGGAAGTTCTCTGATGAACTGTTAGAAGCTTGGTCTAAGTTCGATGATAACGTATTAGATGTAGCAAGTGTAGGTAAACAAAATTGGAAAACATTTCAAAATAGAGTTGGCGAACAACTACAAAGTTTGCACCCAGGAAAGAAAATAGGAAACCAAATTACTTTAGATGTAACCTATACTTTACCAAATGGAAGCACGGTTACCAAAACAATTATACCCGACAACTTGATACAAATAGAAGTAAACGGAATAAAGAAATACAAAGTAATAGACGCCAAAACTGCACAAACAGATTTGGTAAACAAAGCAGACCTTACAAGCACCTGTACCCAAAACCAACAACCTATTTATAAAATGATAGATGGAGATGCTACAGCAGGAACAATTACCAAAGTAGAAATGAGAGGCGGACAGGCTGAACAAGCATTTGGTGATTTAGGTAGTACAGGGAAATTACAAATTCAATTAGAATCAAATGTTGAGTTTTGGGTAAACACGAATCCAACCGATTTTACGCAATATTTAATTAGACCAAGAATTAAGTTAGTATGAATTATTCAGAAGTTAAAAAAGAGCTTAAAAGGGAATTTGAAAGCTTTTTAAAACCTTTGGGATATAAATCCAAAACAAATAATCAAGGTTGTAAATTTTCATTATCTAATGTTAATTCACAATATAATATAGGTTATGGAGTAAGTAATTATGTTGATGAATTTTATACTGGATGTTATACATCTATTGAAATACCTCAAATTGAGGTATTTACTTTATATCTATTTGAAGAAAGTGGCTTTGTAGTCGGGTTCAATATTGGCACATACTTCAACGAAATCAACTACCGCTACAAAATCAAGACCCAAGAAGATATTATTGAATGGGGTAAAATAGTAAGGAAATTTTATGAAGAATATGCCGTTCCGTTTTTTGAAAAATACAATACAATTGATTCCATTGATAAGCTTCTAAATGAAAACCCAACCGAGAAAGTAATTTATCTGGATGATTTAGGATGGAGAATTATCAAAGGTTTAATTGCTGCCAAACTCAACGGCAACCCAAAATACAATGAGTTACGAGATTATTACCGTAGTGAAGTTGAGAGCAAATTTCAGGGCTATTTTATGTATGAAAAGTGCATGAAAACTATTGATTTTTTAGATAGCCACAGTCAAGAGGAGTTATTAAAAATATCAGAAACTGCTTAATGAAGTTAGTTTTTCAAATATTATTCTTATTTCTCTCTTGGTTTATAAGCCACGTAAATGCCACATCTTTGTTTACAAAAGTTTTATTACCAAGCTATAAGCTTACAGTTTCAAAAACGGAAAATGCAAAAGAGGAAAGTTTTTTAAAAATTGGTATTCAAAATTTTGCAACGAGTGGTATTGAAGATGATAAGCAGTTTGCTAAAACTTTTAATGGAGAAGTATGGATAAGTTCAGTTTCTTTTGAGAAGGGAGAGGAATTAGTTAGCGGGGCGGGGAACTGGCTAAACAAGCTTGATAACTTAGGACTTACTGCTTTAAAAAGTGAAATTAATTTACTTGATGATGTAGCAAAAGCTAAATTCTTAGATGAGTTTGCAGGAGCAAGTGATGATGCGTTAAGGGCAATGAATGGAAATACTTCATTGGTTAACTATTGGAAAACAAATGGCAATTTCATCAAAAATAAAACATATCCAAACGTTGGTCATAAGGTTTGGGATGATACAAAAAACGCAATTATTACAAAGGCAGACCCATCAGAAACAAAAATTTTAAATGCAATTGAAAATGCTCCACCGCCAACAAATAATCAAGTTGCTGTTGCTGGGGCTTATTCTCCCGAATTAGGTGGTAATGTCGTTTTAAAATATAATGACAAGAATTTTAATGTTAGTTTATTAGAACCCGAATTAAAACAACATTTGGATTATTTGACAATGATTAAAAACGATTTTGACAAAGGAGGAAGCCTTTATCAAAAACTTTACTCAAACGTTCCATTAGAAAAAATACAAAATGCTGGTTTAGCAGGCACTCATGCAGAAGTTTTAGCGACAAATGAAGTCATCAAGCAACTAAAGCAAGCTGGTAAATTTAATTCAATACAGGATTTAAATAAAGTTCATGTTTTAGTTAAAGGGTCGTGCATCATTTGGTAATATGTGCCGTTGTCCTCACTGCTTCCAAATAATAGATGGTGTTAAAATGATAGGTAATCAGTAAAATGGAAAAGAAGAAACTAAATATTAAAAGTATTGAATATGACTTTTTCTATGATGAGAGTAACAATATGTGGCGTGTTATAGAAAGCCCGAATTTAATTGTTGGACAGTATATAGATTTAGAAATTGATTTAGCAAATTTTCCCACTCAACTGAACTGGCATGAAGTTGAGCGGTTTATTGAGTCATTAAAAAATAATCATTCACTATATAGCGAAAGAATTGAGGATGCTAAAGAAGTTTTAAAATCCCTTTACAAATCAATAAATAAAGGTGTTAATGAAAAAGAATTTTTTGAACATGTAGAATTTAATCTATCAGGAATTGATTTTAAGGGACGTTGTAAAAATGTAAATCTTAATGATAAATTTGAATACGATTATTTTTTCTTCCCTCAATATTCAAAAGACCCATATCGAGACATAGGTTCTTTTGTTTGGAGAGCCAATTTTAGAGATACTCTGTTATTAGGTGTTTACTGCGATAGAATATAGAACTTCAAACCCCAGCATAGAGTTGGGGGTTATTCTTTTACAAAATACTTTGAATTTTCCGTTTAGCAATAAAGGCATCAATCACGGAGTAGATATGATTGCGGTCTTGTTCTTCAAATTTAGAGACTTCTAAAATACGGGTACTGGCGGTTTTGTCTATCTGTACATCTTCTTTACCTGTGAGATAGTCGAGCGATACTTCTAAAATATCAGCAATCTTACGGGCAATATCAATAGAGGGAAACACTTCTACGATGGTGCAAGCGTCCACTTGTACCTG
>JBDNDT010000378.1:0-3219 GCA_046718985.1 Cytophagales bacterium | reverse complement strand
ATAATATCTGGGAAATGTCATATCTAAATGCAAACCATCTAAAGGTCCAATTCTCACCCCTAAAACCGGCAAGGGAATAAAATTATTTTCAGAAAATGGATTAGGAATCCCAAAAAGGAAGGTTCTGGTCACCCCTACCCTTGTTGAAAAATTATAATCCCAAGTGTAATTGAACAACAAAGTGCCGGCCCATCTCAATGTTGGATTAGAGAATTCTCTCACTTCTTCAGCAACAAAAGGTGAGAGCGAGGCAAAAACGACTGAACGACCTGATGAATAAATTCCACGCAACCCTGCACTCATTCTCAAAAAACTCAAATCTCTATCAATCTTCAAACCATCGAAATAAAGATTGCTTACTGTGACCCCGCCTGTTGCAATCAATTGCAAAGTTGAGCGACTCACTTCGTCTTTTCTCAATTTAGACCAAGTGTAAAAAGGGAAAAAACCGCTGACAGTGTGTTGATTATAAGCATAAGCACGTAAACCCAAATCTTCTCTGACTGATTTTGACTCAGGCATAAAAAAAGAGTTCACTGTCATTGTTGGCTTTAGGTATCGTTTTGTGAAACTAACTGAACCTTCATCTTGAGCGAACGTTGACTTTTTCAAAAGCAACGCTAAAATCAAAACCATGAAGCCCTTAATTTTCAAAATATGTCTCATAGTTTTGACCAATACATCTATTCTTGATTTGCTGATTACAAATATATGAATTTATCTTTTGAGCAATTTCAATTGCAAAATAAGATTAGCCCATGTAAAAGTACCAAAAAATAGATATTCAACCATTCATTCGCTACACAAGCACTATAGGATTTGAAAAATAAATCATTTTCCAAATATTAACATTTATGGCTTACCCAAATAAGCCAAATTAAAAATTTGTCACTCAACTGTCACTGATTTTGCCAAATTTCTCGGCTGATCAACATCGCAACCCCTCATCACTGCAATGTGATAAGAAAGAATTTGCAAAGGAATCACAGATAGAATTGGAGTCAATAAAGGATGAGTAGCAGGTATTTCCAATGTAAATTCTGACATTTTTGAAGCTGCTGTATCGCCCTCTGTCACAATTGAAATCACCCTTCCTTTTCTTGCTTTTACTTCTTGAATATTTGAAACGATTTTTTCATAGCTGTTATCTTTCGGTGCAATCACACAGACAGGCATTTCATTATCAATCAAAGCAATGGGACCATGTTTCATTTCTGCTGCAGGATATCCTTCTGCATGGATATAAGAAATCTCCTTCAACTTCAAAGCTCCTTCCAAAGCCACCGGAAAATGACAACCTCTTCCAAGATATAAAAAGTTTTTAGCATCTTTGAAGATAGAGGAGATATATTTGATTTTATCATTGAGTTTCAAAGTTTTCTCAATTTTTTCGGGTAAACTTTCAATTTCAGCTAAGATTTCATGAAATTGAACCTCAGAAATGCTTCCTTTTTTATAAGCAATCTGCGTAGCAATCATTGAAAGAACCGTTACTTGCGCTGTGAAAGCTTTGGTACTAGCCACCCCAATCTCAGGACCGGCATGAAGATAAGCACCTGCATGTGAAGCTCTTGCAATTGAAGACCCAACCACATTGCACACTCCTAAAATGGTAGCACCTTTGCTCTTTGCCAATTCAATAGCCGCCAAAGTATCAGCTGTTTCGCCTGATTGAGAAATGGCTATCACCACATCTTTTTCATGGATGATCGGATTTCTGTATCTAAATTCTGAAGCATAATCCACTTCTACTGGGATTCTCGTCAACTCTTCAATGATGTATTCCGCCACCAAAGCCGCATGCCATGATGTGCCACAAGCCACCATAATGATTCTTTCGGCATTGCTTAATTTATTGAGATATTCTCTAAGTCCGCCTATACTAAATGTCCTTTCACTGAATCAACCCTTCCTCTAAGGCAATCTCTTATAGATTTGGGTTGTTCAAAGATTTCTTTGAGCATAAAATGTTCGTAACCACCCTTTTCAATCTCTTCAAGTTCCAACTCTAACTGTTCAATGTATGGTGAAGTCTCTATGTCTTCTATTGTTTTGATAGTTAATTCTTTGTCAGTTAACACAGCAATTTCTAAATCATTGATATACACCACTTGGTTGGTGTATTCCACAATCGGTGAAGCATCAGAGGCTAAAAAATATTCTCCTTCACCAACTCCTATCACCAAAGGACTCCCCTTTCTGGCTGCTATCAATTGTTTTGGATTATCCATTGAAAGCAACACAATAGCATAAGCGCCTACCACATGTTGCATTGAAATCCTCACCGCTTCATCCAATGAACATCCATTGTTTTTCTGAATATCTTCAATGAAATGTACAAAAACTTCGCTGTCAGTGTCACTCAAAAATTGGTGCCCTTTCTTTTGAAGATCTTTTTTTAACGATTCGTAATTTTCAATTATGCCATTATGAATGATTGCCAACTTCTTATCTGAAGAAAAATGTGGGTGTGCATTTCTGTCACTTGGCTCTCCATGTGTTGCCCAACGTGTATGCCCTATTCCAATGCTACTATGCAATTGATCGCTCTCAGATGCTAAGAATTCTTCAAGCTCTGAAACTTTCCCTTTTTTCTTGTAAATGTTTAGAGAGCCATTCAATAGCGCGATTCCTGCACTGTCATAACCTCTGTATTCTAACCTTTTTAAACCTTTAATAATGATTGGGGCTGCTTCCCTATAGCCGATATATCCTACGATTCCACACATTGGGTTGAAGTATTTGTATAATTGAAAATTAAGCAAAACTAAACATTTTTGGCATAATCCCTACTATTTGATGACTAAACATTGAATAGTATTTAGAGATTTTTAGCTTTTGATTGGATTTTTTTCTATCTGTTTTGGTTTTTTAATTTCAATAACAGCTTTCATTGAATTTATTTTTTAGCAAAAACTGGTTAGACACATTTAACATTTTAGGATAATAAGTTTGTTATCAAAATTATCTACTCCATTTCAAAAGCATAAGAAAAGCTAAAAAATTATCCATCGAATATCATTTCCACCAATATGTTTCTCGATTTCCTTGCCAAAACAAAGCATAAGTTTTTTGATTGTTAAAAAGAAGAATGCTTTCAAATTTTGCAGGCACAATCCATTCGTCACTGTAATTAATCATCCCGATTTTCCCAAATTGACTTACCACAATCCAGTATGGATTCACAGTCAAGATTGAATCATATTTAGTAAATACATA
>JBDNDT010000377.1:0-3241 GCA_046718985.1 Cytophagales bacterium | reverse complement strand
GGGTCAACTGCCCAAACAAATTCAAGCGGTTAGTTATGGTGAAGCCAAAGAGATGAAGTTACCGACTTATAAGCCCAAAACTCCTGCTACTAAAAGACTAGTTGGTGTAGATCTCTTTTTGCATTGGAGCGATAGAAGTGCTGAAAAACTAGGCGCCTTGGTTTCACAATTGAAAGCAAATCAAGTTGAACTAAGCATGATCACCAACCGTGGAATTAAAGTTTATCCAGATGGCTTTGAGGAAACCTTTTGCACAGACCATTGGAGATGCCGTTTCAAACCAAAAGATGGATACCAAATGGTGAAAGATGACATAATTAGTTTGCTCAAACAAGCTAATGACAAAAGCCTTGATGTGGTGAAAACTGAGAACTTATATGAGTTTGATGGCAAAATTGCTTACTCATTGGGTCAAGGTCAATAAATTTTAAAAACTAAATTTTAAAACGATGAGAACTCCTATTATCAACCAACAATGCTACCGCGGTGAAGCCGATCTGTTGTTATCAAAAATTGCAGATGCTGAATTGGAACTGTTAAATAACAGGTTTGAGGCCAAAAATCTAGAAATAGAAGATTTGGAAATTAGAGAAAAGAATCTCATCAAAACAAGACAAAGGCTATCTGACACCAGAGAGAAGCTGTTTAAGAAACAGCACAAGATTATAATCAATGTTGAGTTTGAACTCTAATCTGCGGAAAATGCCAAGCTTTTAGTTTGGCATTTTTTTTAAATTCAGCATTTTGCTCATCAGTTTTCAATCTGTTTGTTCATTCGAACAAAGTTTTCATATATTTGTCTGAATTTTACATGTCGATTTTCTTATGAAGTTTGTTGTCAATTCAAAGTCTTTGCTGGCTCAGCTCAATGCAATCAGTGGTGTGATTGTTCCCAACCCGATTGTTCCGATTCTCGAGAACTTTTTGTTCGAAATTGACAGAGACAAACTCACTGTCACGGCCTCTGACTTGCAAATGTCAATGATTGCAGAGTTGCAAATTGACGGTAAAGAAAAAGGTAACATTGCCATTCAAGCAAAAATATTATTGGAAACCTTGAAAAACTTGGCCGAACAACCGGTCACTTTTTCAATTGATGAAAACACTTATTCAGTAGAAATCATCACCGATAATGGTCGTTACAAAATTGCCGGTGAAAACGCTACAGATTTCCCTAAAGTCCCTGTCGTAAACAAATCATACACCATTGACATTTCTTCAAATGTTTTGGCTAGAGCCATTTCAAGTGCTATCGTAGCGGTGAGCAACGATGAATTGAGACCCAACCTTTGTGGCATTTATGTTAAGTTCGCAGAAAATAACACCACATTTGTTGCCACTGACGGTCATAAAATGGTGAGATTCAGAAGAGTTGACGTAGTTTCTGATGCTGAAACATCCATCATTGTTCCGAAAAGAGCTTTTGAATTGTTAAGAAAATCTTTGCCTTCTGAAAACACTAATGTCAGAATTGAATTTAATCCATCGAATGCCTTCTTCAGTTTTGATAATATCAAAATGATTTGTCGTTTGATTGATGAAAGATACCCTGAGTATGAAAATGCAATTCCTAGAGAAAACCCCAATGTGATGCAAATTGACAGAGGTGAATTCTTGTCAACTTTGAAAAGGATAGATATATATTCCAACAAAACCACCAACCAAATCCGATTGAAACTTGCAGGAAGTGAATTGCAGATTTCTGCTGAGGATTTTGATTTTTCTAATGAGGCTAATGAAAGACTTCCATGCGAATATGAAGGCGAAGATTTGGAAATTGGATTCAATTCCAAATTTTTAATTCAATTGTTGGCAAATATGGATTGTAGAGAAATTGTCTTGAGCTTGTCTCAACCAAACCGAGCTGGTCTTATTACGCCTGCTGAAAACATTGAAGGCGAAGACCAATTGATGTTAGTGATGCCGGTGATGCTCAACAATTATGCTTAAATTTTCAAAACTTTGATGTGTTCATCTTGTTAAACATAAAAAAGAAAAATGTCTAATTTAGTAATAGAAAAAAGTGATACGTTGACCAAGGTGATTTGGGGAATTTCAATTGCTATTCCTATTGTAGTTGGTCTTTTGTTAATGATTCCTGGTGGTGTTTTAGGTGATTTAAATGTATCATTCTTGCCACACCTAAATGGAATCTTAAACACTCTGACTTCATTGGCTTTGATTTTGGGATTTTATTTTATCAAATTTAAAAAAGACAGAGAAGCTCACAGAAAAGCAATGTCCACAGCATTTATCTTATCTTCCGTTTTTTTGGTTTCTTATGTGGTGTATCATCTTCAAACAGAGCCCACGAAATTTCCGGATAATGATTTGAGAATCATTTATTTATTTTTATTGTTTTCACACATTTTGTTGGCAGCTATTGTTGTTCCATTGGTATTGTTCTCAATTTATTTTGCGTTGACTAAGCAATTTGAAAGGCATGTTAAATTAGTGAAATATACTTTCCCTATCTGGCTTTATGTTGCTGTGACAGGAGTTGTGGTGTATTTAATGATTAGTCCTTATTATGTTGCATAAGTTTCTCTTAAAGTTCGTTCTAATGTTGGTTTTGGCAAGTTCATTTCCTTCAAATGCACAATGTGCCATGTGTCGAGCTACTGTTGAGAGTGCTTCTAAAAATGGCGAGAACAGAGCAGCAGGAATGAACACAGGAATTTTATATCTAATGTCAATTCCTTATATCATTGGTGGGGTGATTGCTTACCTTTGGTTCAAAAACAGCAAAAAAGAACAACAAGAAAGATTGAGAATTCAACAAAGACTCAGGAGTCTGAATAACTAATTTTGATGTATATATACTTTTTGTTGGCATCCATTGCTGCGGTGTCATTTTATGCTTGGAGCAACCAAGAAGTGTTCAACAGCTTTGCAATGAAGCCCTATAGGGTTTTGAAACTCAATGAATGGCACAGGCTTATTACCTCAGGTTTCATTCATGTAGATTATTTCCATTTATTTTTTAACCTTTATGCCCTTTACAGTTTTGGGCAAGTCACTGAAAAGATGTTTATCTTTTATTTGGGTGAATATGGAGGAATTTACATGATTCTTTTCTTCATTGCTGCTGTTGTGATTTCTGACTTAACAAGCCTAAACAAACATAAAAACAATGTTTATTATTCAAGTGTTGGCGCATCAGGTGGAGTTTCAGCTTTTATTTTATTTTTTGTAATCAATCAACCCATGTCAACAGTTTCATTGCTTTTCATTCCAATGC
>JBDNDT010000376.1:0-3244 GCA_046718985.1 Cytophagales bacterium | reverse complement strand
GAAAAACTGAAAGATTACATTGTCTCTCATGGTGGAAAAATACTCAGTGGTGTGAGCGGAAAATTGAACTATTTAGTAGCAGGTGATGACATGGGACCTTCAAAACTACAAAAAGCCCAAAATCTAGGGGTCAAAATCATTGATTTTGATGAGTTGATAAAGATGACGAGTTGAATACAGTGAACAATTAAAGAAAAAAATGTATGAAACGCCATTTTTTGATTTAATCTTAAATTACACAATAGTGTAAATTTTTAAGAATTTATGAATTAAAAATTTGATTATCAGCTTTCTGATTCATATTAAGTTGATTTAGTTCGTTAATAATCTTCTAATGCTTAATTTGGGCAAAATAGAAAATCAGAAAAAAACTAGCATGTTTTACAAAAAAAAAGGAGCTTATAGCTCCTATTCAACACAAAATAACTCTACAACTTAGTTTTTTACAATTTTCTTAACCATCTGATATTCAGAAGATTCGATGATTAACAAATATAAACCATCAGAAAAATATGTCATATCAATTTCTAACCTTGATGATTCACCTTTATTTACTCCTATTTTTTTCCATTCTTTTCCTTGCAAATCTTGAACTGAAACCGATAAACTTTCAAGTTCATTATTTCTAGGTAAATTCAAATAAACCATTCCGGATGTTGGATTGGGCTCAACAATCAATCGTTCCAATGGATTTCCTGAAATATAAACGATGTTGGAATTTGTGCTTTCTCCATATATTCCAATTTCTCGTATTTTATAATAAGCTGATTCCAATGGTTTAAAATCTGTGTATTGGTAAGCTGTAGCAAAATCAGTATTTCCAGTTGAATTTACTTGACCTATCGTTTCCCATTTTTTTCCATCAACAGAACGCAAAATTTCAAAAAATGAACTGTTCGCTTCAAAACTAGTCACCCACTCTAGATAATTTCCATTTTCTCTTTTTTCGCCTTTAAAACTCATAAATGAAACAGGCAAGCAGGCCGTATTGTTGTCTGGTGCAATCACTTTAAATCTACCACATGGATAACCGGATTGATAAGTAAACTTCCAATTGAAAGTAAATGCCCTGTAATTAGCTTGTTGAATAACTTGAGCACTCTCTGTTGAGCCTCTAAGTACAATTGCATCCTCTCCTACGATGTCATCAGCATAAGGATAGCTTGCTGCACAAGTAAAATCAAAAAACTCTCCATTTGCTCCTCCGGACGGCGCAACTTCAAGCCAATATTTTGTTCCTGACGGAGTACCTGTTAAACTTAGGTTCAAATTAGTGAGTGTGACCAACTGAAAATTGGTTGAAATTCTTGGAATGCTCACAATTGATGATACTTGGCCTGTTAATGCATTCACTCCATCATTGCTACTAGAGTTTTTATTGGGGTCGTTACTGTAAACCCTGACTACAACATTATCAGGTGTAGCTGATACGTTGTATGTTCTATAATATAAACTAACTTCATTAATTGTCACGTCACGAAAAACCACCATTTGTTGTTGATATTTTGTAAAAGAAGAACCTCCTGAAGAACCTGTTGGTGGAGTACATGGTGCTGATGTTGGACCAACTCTAGCTTGAAAACTTCTTTTGTCATCAACCCAGATTTCATAATTTCCACCATTCAAAGTTAAATTTGATTTATTGGTGCAAAAAGGATTTCTAAAACCTGATGTATTAAGTTTAGTGGTTGTGGTGAGGTTGGCATACCAATCAAAAGCAGTATTGTCAACAGCTCCGGTTGATGTGATTTCAAAGCAAACATCATCAGAACACACACCCGCGTCACTCGCAGCCAATGGAGGTTCACGATCTTGAACTCTAATCACATCTTCACTTAATGCACATGGACCGCACTGATCGGCTACATAAGCTCTGGTGTCTGTGATGGTCACTCTATAATATCGTGGGATGGTCACATCAAGTCGAGCACCCAAACCATTGTTATAAGTTCTATTAGCTGCGCCAATTTGTGTCCATGGACCTGTAGGACTGTTACTAAAAAACCATGTATAGAGATAAGTATCACCATTTGCTCCTGCCAATAATGTTACTTGTTCTCCTTCACATTTGGTGATGTCACTACCCAACGAAGCTATTGGACAAGGTAAAATACTAGAACCACATGAGGTTGGGATAGCAGGATTAAGGAATGCATAGGTTTGATTGGTTGTATTACCCGGAATTCCCAATTGACCTAAATTGTTTTGCCCAAAAACATAAACCTGACCTGCGCTGTTCAGTGCAAAACTCCACAAATCACCATCAGAAATCGCTACAATATTTTGCAGTTGTGTGGTTGCATTGGTCATCACATAAACCGGACAACCACTACTTGTAGTGCTACCATTTCCTAGTTGACCATGAGTGTTGTTACCAAAAGTCACAACCCTTCCATCATTCAATAAGACTATAGAATGTTGTTGACCTGCAGTGATTTCAATAGCCCCTGTCAACCAAGGTCCAATTCTCCATTGATTAAGAGCACAAGGCGTTCCGGGTGCAACAACTCGGGTTGCATAAGGAACAGCAGTACTAGTCGCTCCCCAACCTCTTTGACCCGGTCCCCAATCACCGCCCCAAGACCAAACATTTCCGTCTGCATCAATGGCCAAACCATGCGTATCTCCACCGGTGATTTTAACTATATTAGATAAGTCAACCGTTGAACCGTCATTTTTTGAATAATCCCAAGCCCTCACTCTTCTGGCAAAAAATTGATCTCCGGCTATTGCTCTTCCCAAATCTTGGTTAGTGTTCCCCCCCCATGAATAAACAAAACCATCATTTGATAGCGCATAACCTCCAAAATCTGTACCTTCTACCATTTTTATGTTGGTCAATGGAGTTCCGGCTGCTGTCAATACATATGATGGAGTGTAAGTATTTCCGGCATTTCCACTCGTACCTCTTCCCAAATCACCATCTTGATTGTTCCCCCATGCCAACACTCTCCCTGTATTTTCAACCGCAAATGAAGTACGTGTAGATGCATTGATGTAAACAATGTTAGTTAAAAAAGCACCACCTTGAGCACCACCAACAACTCTTTGCAATTCAGAATAAAAAGCGTCTCCATCAGTGCCACCACTTCCTCCACAAAAGCCACCCGGCAATCCATTACCAATATTCCCATTTTGACAATTTCCACCCCAAGTCCATACCGAGCCATCACATGCCAATGCGATGCCGGTGTTTCCAGAACCGGCATCTACTTGTCTCATCTTGAGTGTATTACCTGCAGGA
>JBDNDT010000375.1:0-3257 GCA_046718985.1 Cytophagales bacterium | reverse complement strand
TTTTATGGCAGGGTTGGTGTTGGTCTCAATGATTTGTTCAGAAATAATTATCCTTTTGAAAACGCAGGAGTAATGAGTGAAAGGCAGATGAGTTTTGAATTTGGGACTTCTGTGAACCTTAATAAATAGTCTTTATTAGTGCTTTTTTATTGTTAGCATTTAGTATCACATAAATCCGAAGGTGTTTTATTTGTTTAAATTTGCAACTTAAACCATTTGTATAAGCCTTGTATTTAACCTCCAAGTTTGATTATTTTGGGTAAAAAGAACTGTTTGTGATGGACTCACATAAACTGCTTTAGGTGCAAGCTTTTTTCGGACTCTTTGAAGTTTCCCTTGCATCCGTTTCCTGTTTTATTGCCCAAATATATTGATTGTTAATGGTTTGTAGTTATTTAGCAAGCCCTACCCACTTTTCAAATATTTATTATGAACGATTTGGAAAAAAAATCTAAGTTTTTCAAATCAGATATTTTCATGAATCAATTTTTAATCCATTTTTTGAAATAAACATTTAACCCATCTTCAATTTTTAAAGTATAAATGCTTGGCTGTAAATGTTCAACGAAAATTTCCTTATTGGATTCTCCTCCCATCACTGTTTTGCCTTGAATGTCAATAACTTCCCATTTTATTATATCATGTTTGGATTGGATGTTTATCATCTGATTTGCCGGATTAGGAAAGATTGATATTTCTTCTTTTGGGCTAGAAGGTATATTTTGAATCACTTGATTATTAATAGACAATGGATTAGAACAATTGGCAGTTTCAGCACAATATTTTGAAAGGAGTTTAATATAAGCAGCTTGATAATAAATACCATTTTCAGTAACCTCCCATGAATTCAATGGCCAAGAATGATTAAAATCTAAGTAAGATTTATTTTTGGGTTGATTTCTTGGAGGAATAGTCGAAATCATATTACAACGCGCATTGTTTGCCACTGAACCGCAACTTGAAGGGCAACAACCATCTAAATTGTAACTAGGATTTGGTCCACCCACCAAAAATCCCGGTGCAGGTCCGTGCGTAGAAACCCCTACTTTGCTCCATGTGGCTGAGGTTTCATAAAACCAGGTATGATAAAAACTACTCACACTTTTTTCAGCACCTTTGCCTACCATATTGCTGAGATAAACCAGATTGAAAGGATTTGTTCCATGTAAATGATTGATATATCCCATTGCTCCCTCTCGATATGTTAGATGATTAGCTGGTAATATATTATGTGTGATCATGTTGAAAATCATCAAAGCTGTTTTTGATTTTGTGCTGTTGCTACCCCAAGTGTAATCTCTGAGGTAAGCTCTGTAAGGATCTCTGTTACCTGTCAATGCAGGAAGATTATGCTCAAAACCGGTCATGCTGTCTCTGTATCTGTTTTTGATAGTGTTTGCAACTGTTGTGTTTATTCCAGAAAGTTTGGTGTAATATAATAATACATCTTGTTCAACATGTTCAAAAGGGTAAGCAAAATACCAGTCAATTAAGTGAATGCTTGAATAATTGCTCTCGAAGAATGTTCTATAGACAGTTTTTCCTGTGGAAGCATAAAGAAAACAAGCAGCCGCCACTTTTCTGGCTAATCTTCCATAATCATTGGTTTCTTGTTGACCTGAAGCCAAACCACCTGAAAAATAAGGTGCACTGTTGTCGTTGTTTCTAAACAACACATTGGGGTTTGCATCTGCCCAATTCCAAGCATTTTCAGCAGCAGTCAACAAGGTGTTGGCATAAGTGTTCATCGCAGTGTTTGACAAACCTGAATAGATTTTTGAAGCCAAAGCCATCACACCTGCAAAAGTCAAAGTAGCTGATGTGCTGGCCGGACCATACCTTGAAGGACCTGTTGCAGATGAAGGCGGACTTGCATGAGAAAGCCCCATCACACTCAACACTGAGCCATTAGGTTCTTGCATTCTCAAAAGCCAATCTAATTCATATTTGATTTCATCTAACAAATCAGGTATCCCATTTCCTGATTCAGGAATGTTATAATTATCTGACCAAACCGAAGGATTCTCTTCATAGGCTAAAAGCAATTGAATTAGACATTCCCATGTGAAATTGACATATTTGTTGTAATCACCTGCATCATACCAACCACCTCTCAAATCACGCTGAGTTGCTGAGTTGCCGGCGTCATTGTATAATCTAGCTTGAGTGTCTTGACCGGGACCTATATGTGATGCCCCATCAACCCAACCTGCTTCTGCAAATGGCAATTGTTTTGTAAAACCTACCCTTTGATAATAAAATGTCCTCACGGCATGTTTCAAGATTTCATTGTAAACACAATCAGAGATTTTAAAAGGGTAGGATGACACATTATTTATTGGGTCATGCACATAGTAAGAACCCGGCGTTGTAAACGACGAAAAATCAAACCACCAACACTTATCACCGGAATCCGGATCTGTGTTTCCACTGTTCCAAACAGTGATGTTTGAAGAAAAAACTACATTACCCGATGCTGAATCTCTTAATTGATAGACTGCTCCGGGTGTGAAAGTTTCTGATGCATCAAAACCGGTTTGAGGATCTCTAATAACACATACTTTCTTGGAATTTGAGGGATAGCCAAATTGATCAACGGTGATATATTTACTAAAACTGATTGGCTGAGAATTTACTGAAAAGATAGTAATGATAGCAATAGCTAATACTAAAGTCTTGTTATGCATTGAAGTATAATTAGTTGTTTGTTGCGATGCAAATTAAATAAAATAATATAACTATACCAACAATTATTTGCATTAAATTGCAAAGGCTTTAATCCATAAGGTTTAAAGCCTTTGGAGTCTATTCAAAATAAGTATTTGCGGTAGTTTTCTATGCTAATTCAAGCATTTCAACAAATGTGTCAATTATTTCTTGTTCTTTTTTGGTGATTCTACCAAATGATTTAGCTGTTTCTAACAAAATGTCTTTCATCACTTGCAAATGCTCCTCATTTATTTTCTTTCTTTTTTCTTTCACAAAATCAATGAAATGTTGCAATGCAGTTTCAACATCAGCAATGGTGTCGTCAGCTGTTTCAAATGAAAATGCGGTATAATATGCTAAATCAGTACCATCTTCGTCTTTTACATCCTCAAGTGGTACAAGTTTAGATTTCACTAAGTGCAAGATGGTTTCTTTTTCTTTTTTTTGCACCGCTCCGTCACTCATTGCAACAGCATATAGTAAGTTGCCATAGGCAATATAGAAATCCTTTGAGATCATATTTCTTTTTTAGTTCGCAAAAGTAATGA
>JBDNDT010000374.1:0-3278 GCA_046718985.1 Cytophagales bacterium | reverse complement strand
CGAGTGGGGACCATTTTTCTAGTCTAGACTAAAGGGAGTAGTGTATCTGGTTTCCATTCAATTGGGTTCCCCAAGGTTCGTTGAGCACGAATGGTTTAAATTCAAAAACAGGATATTGATCATCCAAACCATCAGCCGATTTTTTCTTTCCAAAAAGTCTTCTAAAAAAATCCACAATCGAATTCCAAATTTTCACAAACCAATTTCCTTCTTTTTTCTTATCAATGTTAGATATAACATTTCCGTATAAGTCAAATTCATTAACCAATTTGTCTAAAGGTATTTCAATAGGTTTTTCTAATTCATTTTGATAAACTGCATTGAAAAAGAAGTTCATTTGCTTGAGCAATGCCAATTCAAACCTTGATTTGTCTTTGTCTTTGGCATATAATTCCCTAAGTAATTCAACATCAATTTGGTTATCATAAATCTTGTGACCAACAATGATGGCAGCGAGCTCATCATCAGTTTTAGCCATTTTCAAACATCTTGCCATGTCTGACTCGCTCAAGTCAATGTATTTAAAGTTTTTGTAAGCTATCATTGACAATGGTTCGCAAGAATTAAAAATCTTGGCAAACAAATATTTAGCCTCCACCAAATTGCCGGCTTTTCTCTTTGAACCTGCATAATAGCCTAAGGTTCTAAAATAAGTCAAGTTTTGAGGCATATTGGGATTGGCCTTCACAAATGATTCATAAAATAACATTCCATCCGAAAACTGTTCAAGTATGTGGTATAATTTTACCAATTGAAATGCGTATCGTTGTTTCAAAAAAGCATCGTTGGTTGTTTTGTAAGCTTCTAAGGCATTGTTTATCAATTCTTTTGCTTTTTGAAAAATACTTGATTGCTCGTCAAAAACATATCCACTTGAAAAACCTTCTTGAAGCAATTGATTGTCACTGGCAATAAAAGAAAGATATTGAACCAATTCTGAATTTGAATCTTGCATTAACCATAGGCAAATTCTAGAATTGTCTTGGCATTTTTTATTTATGATTTCATTAATAAACGCAACATTTAATTTTTCAAACAATAATATCTCCCATTCTGCTTGTGAGATTTCCGGATATTTATCAACCCATTCTTTCAGCAGATCACTTCTTTCCAGCCCCCAACAAGGACGACAAAAAACAGAATACTCAGCATATTTGGCTAATGAAGTGTCGCTTAACAAATCAGCATGAAAAAGATAAAACTCTTCCTCTTCTGAAAACGAACAAGAAAAAGAAAAACTGATTGAAAGAAAGAGAAAAATGTATAGAAACTTAGTGTTCATTTTCAAAAGGTTTAGTCAAAACAAAGCTAACAAATGCAATCAAACACAGCAAGAACCGAAAATAAATTTCTTCTATTTAGCACAAAACAACTCAACACAAGGTCTTAATTTTTGATGGTTATTGAAAATATTATCCTGATGAAAAGGCTTTAACTTTTTCAATTTGGAAGCTCAATCAAATTGTTTCACAATAAAAAAAAAACAAGTTTTTACAGACTCAAAATCATAAAAAAACCCATATTTGAACAAACAGATTTTATTCAAAAAAATACCATATAACTTTGTCACATGCGTTTGACTTTGAAAAACATCAGTAAGAAGTTTGCTTCACAAATGCTCTATGAAAACCTGAACAAGACCTTACATTCAGGACAATCATGGGCAATCACCGGAAAAAACGGTAGTGGAAAATCAACTTTGTTGCAAATCATTGCGGGAACTGCTCAACCTTCAAAAGGGGAAGTGACTTATGAACAGCATCAAAAAACAATCCCTCCTGATTTTTGGTATCGACATTTAAGCATTGTTGCGCCTTATGTGAATCTACTTGAGGAATTAACAGTGACTGAGTTTTTAAATATACATTTTGCTTTGAAACCCATGCTTGGGACAAAAGATGAATTTTTAACTTCATGTCATCTGCAAGATCATAAAAACAAAATGCTTAAATATTTTTCTTCAGGAATGAAACAAAGATTGAAGTTAAACCTTGCCTTTCGTTCCAAGTCAGAACTCATTCTTTTGGATGAACCAACTAGCAACCTAGATAAAAAATTCACACAATGGTATTTAGATGAAATTAAAACCCTTAATGAAAGAAAAGAGAAAATCCTCATTGTGTTTTCAAATTTGGAAGAAGAATTCAGTTGGTGTGAAGAAATTTTAGATTTGAGTTTTAACAACAAAAGTTGAATTTGAATTGATTTGCACAAACCGAAAAACAGTTATAAAGAAGTCACCGTATAGTACATTTGTGTAAATTTAAATAATGCCATTCATCAAATTTGAAACCTTGAACGAAACCTCCCAATGGGGATTGTGGTTTGTAAATGAAACAGTAGAAGAACTTTTTGAAAACCTAACATTAAGCCCATTTGACAAAGAAGAATATAAAAGCATTAGTCACCCAACCAGGCAATTGGAATGGCTAGCTGCCAGAAAAGCAATGCAAGAATTGGTGACCAATTCCAGGTATCAATATCATGGAATTCAAAAAGAAGCCAATGGAAAATCACATCTTTTCAATCATCAATTGCACATTTCAATTTCACACACCAAAGATTATGCAGCAGTTATGTTGGGTTCGCTGAAAGAAGTGGGCATTGATATTGAGTTATTAAAAACCAAAATCACCAGAATTTCACATAAGTTTGTTTCTAAATATGAGTTCCATTTGCACACTGATGACACTTTGAAACTAACGATTGCGTGGTGTGCAAAAGAAGCTATCTACAAATATCTAGGTCGCGAAGGTATTTCTTTTCAACAACATATTTTTTTAGAGGATTTTTCTGTGCGAGAATCCGGCACCATCACTGCTTTTGTCAGACATCCTGATATTCAAGAAAGTGTGACTCTGTGTTACCTAGCAAATTCAGAATTTTGCATTGCTTACACTTTGTGAAAAAAAACATCAATAAATTCAATTTTTTTTGGGAAAAATCACAAAATGTATAATATTGTGTAAATAAATAATTTTTTCTCACTCATGGCTAATTACAAAATTGAAGAAATCGAAGGAATAGGACCCGTTTTAGGAGAAAAATTCCGCTCAGTAGGTGTTAATAACACTGACACTCTATTGGAAAACACAAAAACACCTAAGCAAAGAAAAGAATTGGCTGAAAAAACAGGAATTGACGAAAAGAAAATTCTGAAATTTGCCAATATGGTAGATTTGTTTAGGGTTAAAGGTATTGGTTCTGAATTCTCAGAACTTTTAGAGGCCTCAGGTGTTGACACTGTTCCTGAGTTGGCACAAAGAAATGCTGAAAAC
>JBDNDT010000373.1:0-3283 GCA_046718985.1 Cytophagales bacterium | reverse complement strand
TATTTTAATAAATCTCAGTAAAAATCATTTAATAAATAAAAAAATTCTTGTTGATCGTATAAATATAAATCTTAAAACGACTCAGATAAGAAAGGTGACGATGTTGCAAAATAAAAATATTGAAGATTAGGTTAGTTTAGGGTTTAATTTTCGGAAAAGTTCAGCATTTTATGTTGAGCTTTTTTTTTGCCAAAACATTTGAGATGACATAATGTTAAATTAACAAAATTTAAAAAAATGGCAATAGCAACTCTTGAAACAATCGAAGCACTGAGGCAAACAGCCAAAAGATTGAAAGATAATGCTCCTTATCAATGGGGACATATGGGTGCATGCAACTGTGGAAATTTAGCACAGGTTATAACTCCGTTTTCAAAAGCTGAAATTCATAAATATGCTGTGATGACTCGTGAGGGTGATTGGAATGATATGTTAGAAGCTTATTGCCCAAGCAGTGAACTTCCAATGGATATGATGATTGCAGCTTTAATCAATAAAGGTTTTACGATTGACGACCTGAAACATCTTGAATATCTTAGTGATGCAAATGTGTTGAAAAGAACTAAGCTTAAAAAAGATCATCTTAAAAACAATGTAAAAGAAGATGTGATTCTTTATCTTGATTCATGGGCAGATATGCTTGAAGAAGAACTATTTGAAAAAGTAAAAATGGACTTTTCTGAAGTTATTTTCGAAAAGGCTAGTGTTGAATCCATCTGAAAATCTATTAGGGCTTTTCGTAAGCGAAAATCTAGACTTTCAATTATGTCAAGCCCTAATCTAGACTATACTTTAGACAATACCAATTAAATGTCAGAATCTTAATTGCCTGTTATTAGTTCAATTCTAATTCTGCAACATGAAAGTTGCTTCCTGTAATCACAATTAAATTGTCAGTTGAACTTGATTCGATTTCATGTAGCAAAGCCAAATTGATGTTCTCAGAAATATTTGCTTTAAAACCTGCCTGATTGAATATTGAAGCAAGCAATTTGCTTTCTTCCAAACGTTTGTTTGAACTTTTACAAAACAAGTATTTACTTTTTTTTGGAAAAAGCTCAAGGTATTTCATGTAATCCTTATCTTTTGCAAATGCCAGCAACCAGGTGATTTTTTCTTCATCATATTCTTGGGTAGCTTGATAAATCACTTCTTTGAGACCTTCTGTGTTGTGTGCCGTGTCTATAACGACCGTAGGTTTGTGATGGATGATTTGCCAACGACCTTTTAGATTTGTTGTGATAGAAGTGTGTTCAAAGCCGGTTTTTATTGAATTCAATTCACATTTAAAATCACTAAAACTGCTCAAAGTTTCCAGAGCTTGGAAAGCTGTCAGGTAATTTTTCTTTTGATAGTTGCCTTTCAAATCAGGAGAAAACTCAATAATAATTTGATCATTATAGTTTTTGATTTGGGCTTTTTTCGGCCATTGTTCAGCGAAAAGATTGAAATTATTTGAGGCTAGAAACAAATCTGATTTGTTGTTTTGAGCAGTTTTTTCGAAAACTGGAAAAGTTACTTCATTGAATTCACCAATAACAACAGGAACTTCTTTTTTGATGATTCCTGCCTTTTCAGAAGCTATCTTTTCTAAAGTGTTACCTAAAATATTCATATGGTCAAAACCTATGTTGGTGATTACTGAGATCAAAGGGTTGATGATGTTTGTTGCATCTAATCTTCCTCCAAGTCCGGTTTCAATGACTGCAATGTCTGTTTTGAAATTCCTGAAATAATCAAAAGCCATCAAAGTGGTGATCTCAAAAAAACTAGGTCTGTAAATTTCAAATAAGCTTTTATGGGTTTCTACGAAATTAATAATAAAAAATTCATCCACTTCAGCACCATTCACCTTGATTCTTTCAGTGAATGAAAACAAATGAGGAGAGGAATAAATACCTGTCAAAAACCCTGATTCTATCAGGCATGATGCAATGATATGTGAAACACTGCCCTTGCCATTTGTTCCGGCAACATGTATAAATTTTTGCCCTAAATGGGGAGAACCCATCTGCTCAGAAAGTGCTAAAACTTTTTCAAGACTATAATTTAGAGCAGCAACACCGTATTTTTGATAATCAGGTGCTATGTTGAACAAATAATCAACGGTTTCCTCAAAATTCATAAACAATCACAAAAGCAACTGAGCAATCAAATAATCAGCTAAAAGAACCGCGATACAACTGTTTGTCACGGCCATTGTGCTTGAATTGCCTACTTCCAAAGCACCACCTCTAGTGAAAAAACCTTTATAGGCCGAAATGGTAGAAATCAAATACGCAAAAACTACTGATTTTACGATTGCGATGAAAACATTGTAAGGAACAAATTGGAAACGAATTCCATAAACATAGTCATAACCTGTTAAAATTCCG
This sequence comes from Cytophagales bacterium, assembly GCA_046718985.1. Classification (GTDB taxonomy): domain Bacteria; phylum Bacteroidota; class Bacteroidia; order Cytophagales; family UBA9547; genus JBDNDT01. The sequence goes on along the minus strand of JBDNDT010000373.1, from coordinate 908 downwards.
GTGAAAACTGTTGAGGCATAGCCACCTAGAAGAGATAAAAAACCAGCCAGAGTGACCAACATCGGGAAGGTCATCATCGCTGCAATCACTTTGGGCAACACCAAATATGAAGAAGAATTGATTCCCATCACTTCTAAAGCATCAATCTGTTCGGTGATTCGCATAGTGCCAAGCCCCCCCGCAATGCTTGAACCTACTTTTCCTGCCAAAACAATGCATGTTATCGTTGGTGCAAGTTCTAAAATGGTCATGTCTCTCACAATCACCCCAACAACATAAAGTGGCACTAAAGGACTAATCAAATTATGCGCAGTCTGAACGCCGGAAACAGCACCAATAAATGTTGAAACAATCGCCACAATAAACACTGAATCAATCCCTATCAAAATGCACTCATCAATGATCAGTTTGAAATAAACCCTAGCCTTTTCACGATGAACAAACATGCTTCCTATAAAAATGAAATACTTCCCAAAACTGTTTAGTAACATCAACTCAAATTTTTTTAGAACCCAAATTTATACTCTTTTCTGATAATTTATGTCTGATTCCATCAATGATTCAAATAAATGTTGAACCATGCACCCGAAAACAATATAATTTCAACTCTAAAGAACAAGTTATTCAACTATCCCATATTTTTGCGAACTTAAACTGATACTGTTTAAAATGGAAATACTGAATTCCATCATCATTTGGGTGATGAAGAAGAGGATGCATCAAATCGAATTGTTCCTCAAATATCCTCACGATGTTCAACAAGAAGTGCTCAGAAAGCTCGTGAATGATGCTCAACACACAGAGTTTGGGAAAAAATATTTTTTCAGCAGCATCTCAAATGAAACTGAGTTCAAAGAAAGAGTACCCCTACATACTTATGAGACCATCTTCCCCTTTATTGACAGGGT
>JBDNDT010000372.1:0-3286 GCA_046718985.1 Cytophagales bacterium | reverse complement strand
GCTATCAGGTATCCAAGAGGTGAAGGTGTATTGCCTAATTGGAGAACTCCTTTTGAACAAATTGAAATCGGAAAGGGAAGAATATTGAAAGAAGGAGATGAAGTTGCAGTTTTAACACTTGGACATCCCGGAAATTTCGCATTGAAAGCGGTAAATGATTTAGAAAAAATTGGTTTGAACATCGGTGTTTTCGACATGAGATTTGCCAAACCTCTTGATGAAGAGCTTTTGAAATATGTTTTTGAGAATTATAAATACGTTATCACCGTTGAAGATGGTTGCTTGATGGGTGGTTTTGGAAGTGCTGTTTTAGAATTTGCTGCTGACAATAATTATCAGATTAAAATTAAAAGATTAGGTATGCCTGATTATTTCGTCGAACATGGTGAACAATGGCAACTTTATCAAGAATGTGGTTACAGTGCTGATGAAATTAAAAATGCTATCTTGAAAATGTTGGAGAAGGAGTTAGTAGGGGTTTAAAACGGTTTTTGATCTATTTTGCATTTGGTTAAATGAAGCATAAAGCTTCATCTTAAATTTAATTTTAAAAATTGATTCTCCGGAAATTAAAATGATTCTCAAAAAGAAAGGTGATTTAAAAGACTTGATTGTTGTCGGTGATAGGGTGTTGATTAGACCCAAGAAAGCAACTGAAAAAACAGAAACAGGTTTATATTTACCACAAGGTGTTCAAGAAAAAGAAAAAATACAGTCAGGCTATGTTGTGAAGGTAGGCCCGGGTTATCCACTGCCTTTTTTAGAAAGCGAAGAAGACTCTTGGAAACCCAATAGTGAACCCATAAAATATATCCCGCTTCAAGCAAAAGAGGGAGATTTAGCAATCTATCTACAGAAGAATGCTTATGAGGTAATTTATGAGGGAGAAAAGTTTCATATCATTTCGCAATCTTCAATTTTATTGCTGGAAAGAGACCCTGATTTTTTGAGTTAATTTCTCTTTAGTTGTTTAATATCAGGCTTTTTTTATTCTAGTTTGTAACTTAACAAGAAGATTTTGAATTCTTATTTGAATTAAATTGGGTTCAATCCATTTATAAAATTCCGACTTATAATAAGAGCGCAAATCATAAACTATTTCCGGTTTATGATTCTGTTTTCACGCAAAGATTGTAAATAACCCTAAATTTTCACAAATTGCGCTTCCATTCTTTCAAAAGCTAAATCCGAAAAATGTATTTCTATAAGTTGTTGATGGTGTTGTTGGGCTTTTTTTTGATTCTGAAAGTTGAAGCTCAAAATAACAACAAACCACCTGACTTTTTTAAGATCAAAACCACAGATTTAAATTATATAGAAGAAGATGAAGAAGAAGAGGATCATGATCACGATGATGGGGACATAAATGGAGACCTGTATGGAAAGTCAGGCTTTGTGGATGAAAAAAGTATGCCACAAAAAGACTTATTGCCACGTCGAGAATTAAGCATAGTTTCGGAAGATACTAGTTCAATAAATGATGGTGAACTGTCTATTGTTGAAGTAGAAGAACAAATCTTTATGGATTGTGTATGGGTGAAAGTAGCTGAACATTATTCCATTTGGGACTCAAGAAACATCAATCCTTACAAAGTGGATGGGCTGAAAATAGATTCTGTGCTCATCACTCTATATGACACTTCACAGTTTCGATATTGGTCACAACCTTTAAACTCTTGCAAAACAAATTCAGATTTTGGTTTCAGAAGGATTCGCTGGCATTATGGAATTGATTTAGATTTGAGAATTGGCGACAGTGTGATGAGTATTTTTGATGGTGTGGTCAGAATAAGAGGGTGGGATAAATATGGTTATGGAAATTATGTAGTGGTAAGACATTACAATGGTCTTGAAACCTTATATGCACACCTGACAAGAGCTGCTGTGAATGTTGGTGATTTTGTGAAAGCAGGTTCTTTATTGGGCTTTGGAGGCACAACAGGAAGAAGCACAGGACCTCATTTGCATTTAGAATTCAGGTATGCCGGGAATCCAATAGATCCTAAGTATTTCTTTGATTTTCAAGATTGTTCATTGAAAGGAAGAATAGTTTGGGTGTCTCAATCGAACTTTGAATATATGAAAGAAGCTAGAAAAGTTCACTTTCATACCATAAGAAATGGCGATTCTTTGGGTAAAATTGCCAAACGATATGGAGTGTCGGTCACAAGACTTTGTAAACTCAATGGAATCAGCACCCAAACAAAATTGAAAATCGGAAGAAAACTAAGAATATCATAACTCGGTTATAAATTCATGGACAAAATAGATATTCTTGCTGTTGGAGCGCACCCTGATGACGTTGAACTTTCATGTGCAGGCACCCTGTTAAAACAGAAAAGTTTAGGTTACACAACAGGAATTATAGATTTAAGTGAAGGAGAATTAGGAACAAGAGGAACTGTTCACACTAGGAGAGAAGAAGCAAAAAGGGCATCTGAAATTCTGAAATTAGACATTAGAGAGAATTTGAAACTTCCGGATGGTTATATCAACCCTTTCAATAATGAACAATTGTTGGTTTTGATAGATGCTATAAGAAAATATAAACCATCCATTGTACTCACCAATGCGATTGAAGATCGCCACCCTGATCATGGAAATGCCTGTCAATTGATTGAAAGAGCTTGTTTCTTATCCGGTTTACCCAAAATTGAGAGCAATCACCCCTCATGGAGACCTAAACATGTTTTCAATTATATCCAAGATCGATATGTAAAACCTCATTTTGTGGTTGATATCACATCTTTTTGGAATTTAAAGATTGAATCCATCAGGGCTTACAAAACACAGTTTTATGATCCTGAAAGTAAAGAACCCAATACTTATATTTCAAGTCCGCGATTTTTAGATTATGTAGAAGCTCGTAACAGAGATTTCGGAAGATTTTGTAATGCTGAATACGCAGAAGGTTTCACTTCTAAGTCGGTTATTGGAATTCAAAATTTGATGACTGATTTGACTTGAGACTGATTGAATCCGAACGATTACCTAGACCTTCCTTCAAACCTATAAACACCTGATAATCTGCTAGTATTAATAAAAAATCAACCTCGAAAAGAGCTAAAAAGCGTCAAATTCGGTTTTTTTTGTTTAATGTTTAAATTTAGTCAGCAATCAAAATTAAACAGATGTAATATACGATTTTTTTATGAGGATTCCAACAGATGTGCAAAATGGTATATTTTTAAGAATACCACCGAGCCGGACGCCGTCAGTCTGTGAAAAAACTAGATTTACCCTTTGAAATATTCGTACACCTATCCGAGAAATTTTCAAATATTGA
>JBDNDT010000371.1:0-3296 GCA_046718985.1 Cytophagales bacterium | reverse complement strand
AAAAACCAATTGAAATGAGTTTTATTCCATATCTTTCAACAGGAATGATTCTGTTTTTGCCCTCAACTTGTTCAACGAAAGGTCTTTCATTTTCACAATCAAACATTGTAGGGATAGAAGGTCCATAAATATCAGCATCAATCAAGCCCACTTTTGTACCCATTTTGGTGAGGGCAACTGCAAGATTGCTTGTCACTGTAGATTTTCCAACTCCCCCTTTTCCTGATGCAATCGCGATAATATTTTTCACTTTAGGCAAAATGGGAGTATTTCCATTTCTTCCCCATGTGACATCAGCGGTTAAGTTAACAGTGATTTCAAATCCTTGTCCGATTTCTTTTTCAACCGCTTCTGTGCAGTTTTTCTTGATCAATTCTTTCAAAGGACAAGCCGGTGTGGTGAGCACCACAGTGAATGAAATTTTATTGCCCTCGATTTTGATATCTTTAATCATGTTCAAACTGACCAAATCATTTTTCAAATCCGGCTCTTGAACTGTTGATAATGCTTTCAGAATCCTTTCTTCCATGTTTCTCTTGCTTATTTTGCAACGTCAGATTTTATAACTATTTTTTGGGTGTGGTTGCTAGGGTCATTAGTGAAAACGGTGACGGTTTTGGTTTGCAAACCATCAAGTTCTTGCGTACTTAACAAAAGATTGATGTTTGTGGTTTCCCCCTGATACAAAACATATTTATCGGCATTTGCTGAAAGGCAACTACAACTCGGTTTTATCTGCAAAATTTTCAAAGGTTTTTTACCATTGTTTTTGATAGGAAACGAAACCAGTTTGTTTTCACCTCTTTGAATTCGACCTAGGTTTATCTCTTGTTTTGCGATAAATGCTTTAGGTGCTTGAGCCAAATCACTAGGTTTCAACTCAGGAAAAGCTTCTTCAATGGTGGCTGTTAAGTTTATTTTTTTGATTGGTTCTAGCTCATCATCGGTTTCGAAAATTAACAAACTTGAGGTGAAGCCATATTCTTTTTTCTTGACCGGAGAAAATTGAAGGGAAATTTTGACAGAACTTTTAGGAGCAATCGTGTTATTAGAAAAACTGACATTGATATGCTCATATTTTTGAGTTGATTTGATGTTGATTGGGGTCTCTCCAGTGTTGAAAACTTCAATATCTCTGTCAATTATTTGATCTGTTTTCACAGTTCCCAAAGTGATGTTTTGAGAAGGAAATCGAAGATTGCCCAAAAGAGCAGGAAGTCTCTGTTCGATAGGGATTGATTTAGGAATCACAATTCCTTTTATGATTAAGGGATTCAATTCGGGTTTGGTGTTAGAGACAACTGTGAAGGTTTTGGTGAATGGTCCCGGTCGGTTATCGGTTTGGTATTTAACCCTGACAACACCGGAACGACCGATTCTAACAGTATCTTTTGTCCAATCCAGAACAGCACAGCCACAAGATGCTTGCACATTTTTGATCACCAAAGGATGATTACCGATGTTAGTGAAGGAAAACTCACCAATCAAAGCATCCTGATTTTCAATAATTTGACCAAAATCTATTTCTGATTTTTCAAATTTTATGGAAGTGACATGTGCTTGACCAACACAAATGGAAACAACAAAAAAGAAAATGACCTTTGCAGTGAATTTTATCATCACACAAAACTATCAAAAAAAGGCATTTTGTAAAAATAAGGGAATGAATATTAGGGATTAATGTTTCAGGGATTGGGTTTGGAAGAAGAGAAATTCTGCTTTTATGTAGTCGAGATTAAGCAATCCATATTACTCTCAACGACATCTAACCAAAATCCTCACCAGGTTTCAGGGCAAACGCATTTAAGCCCTTAAGATAAAGATTACACGCTGATTATCATTCAACAAGGCAACTAATTTTCTTCTTTTTATGTTTCTTTTCGTTTATTTTTTTTGAGCAAATTCTATCCTGTTTTCAATAAAATTGAAAAGTAAGCCATTAAAATATCATTTCTTTTTTGAGATGAGGCTTTTTTTAGTTTTTTTTTGTTGAGTACTGGACGTTGTGGGTTGTTTCACTCCCTAAGGATAAAGTGATTTTAAACGGAATTTTTTTTCTAATTTTCCATTCTTATCTGCCCTCTGATTTCACACTCATTCAAAAATAAGTTGCTTCTACGCAAGTTTACGTCTTATCTTTTATAAAAAATATTTCTATAATAATGAATTAAAAGTTTTGATTTATTAGTGATAAGCTAGGGATTCTGCCTTATTTGGTGTTTTAAGTTTTAAAACGGTTTTTTACTTTCAAAAAGTCTGGCAAATGCTTGAGCTATCTTCCGGATTTCCGGGTAGTTCTCTTGCGTAAGCCGCAACAGGGATGGCGGAGTTTGTTTGAGCTCCTTTTTTGTGTAGTGAAACGGAACAAAAAAGAGCGAGCTCCGCCAGCCCGGCCGCCCTCAGGCGGGTTGCCCAAATATTTTTAAAAAATATCTTCACGATTTTATTCATTTCTTTTGGCTTGATCTGGATTTGATGGTTTGTTTATCATGGTTCGGCTGTTGGTTTTTTGTTTGAAAAGCCTCAGTAATCTAATATCTTTGTGCATTGTGATGCGATTATGAATGTATTGTTTTTGGTTTCTTTTCTGGTGTTGGGGCTGATTTTCACGGCTTCTATGCTTTTTTTGGCGAAATTGCTTTCAAAATCAAAGCCTAATGAAATCAAACTTTCAATTTATGAAAACGGAGAAGAAAGTGTGGGTGAAAATGTGATTTCGGTGAACCCGAAATATCTGTACATCGCTCTGATGTTTGTGTTGTTTGAGGTGGAAATCATGTTGTTGTTTCCTTGGGCTTTGGCTTATGTGGAGATTTCAAAGCATCAACTGGCTTGGAAATTGTTCGCTTTGGGTGAGTTTACTTTGTTTCTGTTTTTGTTGTCTGTTGGTTTATTTTATGCCTGGAGAATCGGTGCTTTCGATTGGGGCGTGAAGAGTGCTCAGGCGAAAAAAATTGTGTCTGTTCCGAAAATTTACAGTGATTTTAACCAAAGCGTGAAATAAGTGGAGGATAGTGAGTTTAAGCATCGGGCAATGGTTTCGTTTTCCAAATTGCTGGAAATCATGGATGAATTGAGGGAAAAATGCCCTTGGGATAAAAAACAGACCCTTGAAAGTCTCCGGTCTTTGACCATTGAAGAAACTTATGAGCTTTCTGATGCAATTTTATCTGGTGACTCGAACAACTTGAAGGAAGAATTGGGTGATTTGTTGTTGCATACCAACCAAGTGCCTCACTAGCCTCAGAACCGCTGTATTCCTGGATAGAACGCGCTATGACCCAATCTCTGCGATC
>JBDNDT010000370.1:0-3298 GCA_046718985.1 Cytophagales bacterium | reverse complement strand
AAGAAAGACTTAATATCAGAATTGATTATGGAATCGGAAGGCAATCCGATGGATTTTATGTCATGTTAACAGAAGCTTTTTAGCAACCTGTCGAAAGCTATTTACTTATCGTTAACTTTTAGTATTAATGGGTTGACAACATATGAAACAACACATTCAAATTATATTGATTTTGTTTTTTGGCCTAAAGAATTATCTTTTTGCTGAAAACATAGGTGGTATCATAAATATTTATGCCAAGGTGATTGATATTTCCTATCCATGCAATTCTTTTGAAATTGAAAACCCCACCGGAACGTTCCAAACTGATGATTTAGTGATCATCATTCAAATGAAAGGAGCTAGCACTTCAAGAACTTTGAATGCAAGTTATGGTGACATCACTGCAATGGGAAATGCCGGAAATTATGAATGGAATGAAATTGAATCAATCTCCGGAAACTTTGTCACTTTCAAGAAGCAATTGCTTCGTACTTATGACGTACCGGGAAAGGTTCAATTGGTGAAAGTGCCTGTTTATGAAAATGCTAATACAATTTCAACCTTAAAAGCTTTGCCATGGAATGGAGAAATAGGGGGTGTATTGGCTTTGAAAGTGAAACAAACACTGGTCTTAAATGATAGTGTTTCTGTTTTAGGAATGGGTTTCAAGGGTGGAGATGTCAATGTGAATGGTGGGGGTTCTTGTTTTAATAATATTTTCGAGGGTGCAAGAACAAATGCTAATATTGCAGGAAGAGGTGAATCCATTGCTGAATTCACACCCAATAACGAACATGGGAGAGGTAAACAAGCCAATGGAGGCGGTGGAGGTGGCGGCAACAACACCGGTGGTGGTGGTGGTGGAAACGGTGGATCTGGTGGAAGAAGTGGAAGACAATCATCACCCGGTTGCACTTTTGACGGTCCTTTTGCGTTTGGAGGAATATCGTTGCCACACACACACATTTATAACCGAGTATATCTTGGCGGCGGAGGTGGTGGAGGGCATCAAAACAATTTGACAGGATCAGGACCACCAAGCAATCCGGGTTCAACACCAGGGGCAAAGGGTGGTGGAATTATCTTCATAAAAGCCCAAACAATTGAGAATAATGGAGCAGGAATATTTGCTGATGCAGACATTGTTAAAAATTCCCCCTCTTTTGGTGATGGTGCAGGAGGAGGTGGTGCAGGAGGAACAATCGTGTTGGATGTGAATAGTTTTTCTAAACCAACAATTATCTCTACAAAAGGCTCTGACGGCGGAGATGCAATAGATTTCACCGGAAGAAACATGGGAACTGGTGGCGGAGGAGGTGGAGGAGCTATATGGTTTACTAATCCGACCTTACCTTTGAATGTAAGTACTTTGGTAAATGGTGGAAGAGCAGGACTCACTTCTGTGTGTAATTGTGTTTTTGGTGCGGTTGACGGAGGCAATGGCTTGGTGATTTTGAATCATAACCCTCCAAAAAGCAATGATGACTTGGATTTGACTGCTTGTGCTTTGCGGTTTAAACCGGTTGAAATGCTCAAGAATCCTGAAAAGCAACCTAGGTTTTATCCCAATCCAATTGAAAGTCAAATGAACATAGTTGCTGAAAAAGACCTTGAAGCGCTTTTGGTTTATAGATTAGATGGTTCTGAAATATTGAATTTATCCCAAATTAATCAGAGGAAATTAAGCATAGAAACACAAGATTGGAAAAAGGGAACCTATTTGTTAAAGCTTATATACTCTGATGGAGCAGAAAGCTTCAAAGTTTTGAAATAAGAAAAGAAACCAAAATAGATAGCTAAACCTCCTTGTTTTTCGATTTTTTTTAAATAAAAGTCAAGAGTGCCTAAGAACATTTTCAGAACTTAGACACTATTGAAAACCAAACATTCAAAGGTGATTACTTTTTATCTTCTTTGCCATAAACCCACTCATAATCTCTAGCAGGGTCTTTAAACTTAGTGCTGTTATATTTTCTTCCACATTGTGTAGATCCTACAAAAGAGACAATCAAGAATAAAACTACAAACAAAGCTTTGGTGATGTGGTCGTTTTTCATTTCAAATTAAATTTTGGTTGCAAATTAATCAATTTTATCAATTAGGGAAATTATTTTTCTCAATTTGTTAAGATTCTACCCAATTTTTCACTTCATCGGCACTTGGTGCAGGCACTTCTAGTTTCAGTTTTTTTCGCATTCCACAAATGTCATTGAACAATTTGTTAGGATTTGAAGCCTTTAATTGTTCCAAGTTGTTGATTCCCAATTTGAAGAAAATTGGCAAAAATTCTGTAGGTACACCTCTTTTTACAAAAGCATCTTGATCAAATCCTGATTTTTTTTCAGGTCTCATTTGTGGAAAAAACAACACGTCTTGAATAGAAGGTTGATTGGTCATAATCATCGAGAGTCTGTCAATTCCTATTCCTAAGCCTGCTGTTGGAGGCATCCCATATTCTAAAGCTCTCAAGAAATCTTCATCCAAAACCATGGCTTCATCATCACCTCGTTTGCCCAACTCTAATTGGCTTTCAAAACGTTGTCTTTGGTCAATTGGGTCATTCAACTCACTGAATGAGTTGCATATTTCTTTTCCATTGCAGATGGCTTCGAAACGCTCTACTAAACCTTCTTTCGATCGGTGTTTCTTTGCCAATGGCGACATTTCAACCGGATAATCAGTGATGAAAGTAGGCTGAATCAAAAGTGGTTCACATTTAGCACCAAAAATCTCATCAATTAACTTTCCTTTTCCCATGCTTGCATCATTAGCGATGCCGAGTTGATTGCAAACTTGTCTTAACTCAAATTCATTCATTTTTGAAATGTCAGTGCCTGTGAAGTGTTCAATGGCTTCAAACATGGTGAATCTTTTCCATGGTCTTTGGAAATTGATGGTATTTTCACCCACCTTCACTTGGGTAGTTCCATGAAGTTCTAAAGCAATTTTTTCAATCAGTTCTTCCACCAAGTCCATCATCCAATTGTAATCTTTGAAAGCTACATATAGCTCAATTTGGGTGAACTCAGGGTTGTGAAACCTAGACATGCCTTCATTTCTGAAATCTTTCGAGAATTCATAAACTCCGTCAAAACCACCAACAATCAATCTTTTGAGATAAAGCTCATTGGCAATTCTCAAATAAAGCGGTATGTCTAGGGTGTTGTGATGTGTTTTGAAAGGTCTGGCAGAAGCACCTCCATAAATGGGTTGTAAAATTGGAGTTTCAACTTCGATGTATCCCTTTTCATTTAAATAATTTCTCATCACATTCACCAATTTGGTTCTTTTTCTGAAAACGTGTCGATGATCTGCG
>JBDNDT010000037.1:0-11145 GCA_046718985.1 Cytophagales bacterium | reverse complement strand
TGTGCTTCTTAAGTTTCTGATTCTTCTCACCAATTGGGCAATAATTCTCGATTCATAATCAGTTTGTCCATCTTTGGAACAAAAGTCAAGACAATAAGAAAATAAAACTTTTTTTAGGTCAGTTTCATTGGACACGCTTACTTTTTTTCCGTTCAAAAAAGTTCCTTCACCTTTAAGAGCCATATAAATATCGTTTTGTTGAGGCAAACTTACTCCGGTTGCAAAAGGAATGCCGTTCTTTAACAGTGCGATGATGATTCCAAACCAAGGAATACGCGATGCGAAGTTTGATGTCCCGTCTAAAGGATCAATCACCCAAGTAAACTCACTGTTTTGGTTTTGAAATCCGGTTTCTTCTGCAAGAAAATTATGGTCAGGGTATTGTGTTTTTAAGAAGTTGATGATGGCATGTTCAGAGTCTAAATCAGCTTGGGTAACAATGTTGCTTTGGTCTTGCTTTTGTTCTGATTCAATGACTTTTCCGAAACTGGTGTTCAAAATTTCCCCTGCAATTGACAAAGCTTTTTCGATGTTAATTAAGATATCTTTCATGTTTGGTTTTTTTGAACAAGAAATGAAATTAAAAATTGAAATGCAATGGTTTGAGATTTAATCAATCAACACAAATGAGCCAAATAGACCATTGAATAAATCGGAATGATGGAACTTCCTCCTATTTTAAAATTGTCTTTCAAGTTTTTGGTTTTTGCCTCACGAAAACCAAAAACATAAACAACATAAAAAAAGAGGGCAAATACCAAATCATTCCAGTCAAAATATCCTTTCAAAAAACCTAGCTTCTGCATAATTTCAAAATATACAATGACAAAAATTGGAATCAAATCTAATCTGATTTTCAATTTTTTGACCATTATATGGTATTTTCTTGAAATCAAACAGGTGGCAAACATCCACAAAGCACCGGGCATAGAGAAAACTACCAATTCATGAGGTGAGATTTTTTCACTGATCCAAAACCTGCACACTTTAAAATAGTATTCCGAAACAAAATTTTTTGCCAAAATACATACCAAGGTGTTTTCACTTCTGAAAACCAGATATGTGAACAAAGCCCAAAGCAATACAAGTAAGGACAGGGCAAAACTTGTAAAATCTTTGTCTAAGCCGGTTCTTGTTGGCTTAAACAATGTATGGCTCCAAGTCCCCAAATGATGTCAGTGCAATCTAGACCTATCACTTCACGATTTTGGAACAAGTCTTGAATGATATCAAGTGCTTGTTCATCTTTTTGGCACCTGAAAGTAGGCACCAAAACACAGTCATTTGCAATTAAAAAGTTAGCATAACTTGCCGGCAAACGCTGTTCTTCATAAACCACCGGGTCAGGCATTGGAAGGGTCACAATTTCAAATGAATTTCCGTTCAGGTCTTTCATTTTTTTAAGCAATTCAAGATTTTCCTCCAAAATGACATGATTTTCGTCGTGGATATTGTTTTCTACACAAGTGAGAATTGTTCGCTCATCCACGAACCTAGTCATATCGTCTATGTGACCATCAGTGTCATCGCCAACAATTCCATCATTTACCCAAAGCACTTGTTCAATACCTAAATAAAGGCATAAATATTCTTCAATTTCCTTTTGGGTGAGGTGTGGATTTCGATTAGGATTCAAAAGGCAAGCTTTTGAAGTGATGAGAGATCCTTTTCCATTCACTTCAATAGAACCTCCTTCCATCACGATTCCGGGTTGATAGAGTGGCAGATCTTGAAGCTTTGCAATGTGAACCGGAATTTCATCATCTAGGTCAAAAGGTGGATATTTTCCGCCCCAAGCATTATATCTCCAATCAATTATTGCTTTTTCACCTGATTGTTTTTTTACATAAATGGGGCCATGATCTCTGCACCATGAGTCATTCGTAGGGAAATGATGAAACTGAACATTATTTACTTTTCCACCTTTTTCTTCAATAAGTTTTTTGGCAAAAGATTCCATTTCGGCGTCTTTCACGTTCACATTCACGGTTTCAAACCGTGATAAAGTTGCCAAAATAAGGGCATAAGCCGGAGGAATGAGTTCAAATTTGCCTGGCCAACTTTCTTCTTTGTGTACCCAAGAAAACCAGGTTGAAGCGTGCTTTTCCCATTCTGCGGGCATCCTAAAGCCTAGTGATTTCAAATCTTTCAACATATTCTTATTTATTTCCCTGCCTTTTCTTGGTTTTCAATTCGAAAAATCAGAAATTTAAAATAACCACCTGAAAAACAGAAATAAACTTCCTGACATAACCAAACAAACCGGGAATGTCAATAACCAAGCTATAGCGATACTTTTCAATGTGGCCGGTTGCAGGTTTTTAGTGCCTTTGTTGGCCACCATGCTACCTGCGATTCCGGAAGAAAGCACTTGTGTAGTGCTCACAGGCAATTTCATCACAAATGTAGAAAATGCTATAGTTGCGGCTGCTGCCATTTCAGCACTGGCACCTTGAGCATAAGTGAGGTGTTCTTTACCGATTTTTTCACCAATCGTCGTCACGATTCTTTTCCAACCAACCATTGTGCCGATACCTAAAGAAAGTGCCACACAAACCAACACCCAAGTTGGTGCATAATCAGTGAATTTTCTCATGTTTTTCAATTCTCCCTGAATGAGTTTCATTTCATCTGAGGTGAAAACATGGGCAGACTCTTCATTATAAACCACTAGGTCTTTGATTTTTTTATTAAGTAACAAAATTTGTTTTCTCACCTCGAATCTGTCTTTGTCTTTGATTTCTTTCAAATTATCATTGTTTGCAAAAATCGTTTTCAAACTGGCAAGATTCTGATTCAATGCATCGAACCTCACACTGTCAGAATATGAAAGTCTCGAAATATCAACTCTTGAGGTGTAGCTTTGCATCACTTCGATACTTTCACGGAACTTTTCAGGTTTTTGAGAGTTATCAAGTGCAAAATAAGTTGGCAAAATACCAATCAATATCAACATCACTAAACCCACACCTTTTTGACCATCATTTGAACCGTGAGAAACACTCACTCCGGTGCATGTGAAAATCAACACTGCCCTAATCCACAAAGGTGGAGGTGCATCTTTTTCCGGTTGTTTGAAAAGTTTTTCGTTTTTGGTTAATATTCTTAAAAGATACATAAACAAAATGGTTACTCCAAAACCGGCTACAGGAGAAAGTAAAAGCGATAAACCTACCTCAGAAGCTTTGTTCCATTGAACGGCAACACCTGTTGCATCAGGCAAAAACGAATAAGCTACACCCACACCTAAGATTGAAGCAATCATTGTGTGTGAACTAGAGCAAGGAATTCCCAACCACCAAGTGCCAAGATTCCAAAAAATGGCTGTTAACAACAAAGCCAGCACCATTCCTACACTATTATAAACATTTTGGTCAATCAATGTTTCAACAGGGAGCAAGTTCACAATGCTCATTGCTACAGAAATGCCACCGATGAAAACTCCAATGAAATTCCAAATTCCTGACCAGACAACTGCATGTATGGGTTTCAATGAGTTGGTGTAAATCACCGTTGCCACAGCATTTGCTGTGTCATGAAAACCATTGACAAACTCAAAACCAAAGGCAAACAATAAGGCAATAACCAGAAGAATAGCGACTGGTAAATCAAGACTTTGAAAAGCTTCTAACATGAAAAATAAAATTTAAATGTTGCAAAAATAGAATACTCAGCGTTCAACAATGCAAAGATAATGTTATTTAAATATTAATTTAGAGAAATCAAATAGAATTTCAAGAAATATCATAGAATAGATACGAAACGAATTTTATAGCATTAAAAATTAATCATTCATAGGCTAATTGTTATAAAGCAAACTCAAAATGTAAAAATCCACACAAATGTTTAATTATAAAATTTAAATTTATAGACAGTTTATATGGTGATTTTCAGAAGTTTGTGTTGTGAAGTAAAGTGATTCAGTCAATTTAATTTACTTTGTTTTGAAACCCAAACAGATTTATTCGTATAAGAAAATGTCGGTGTTGAAATTGTTGATATTGAAACCCTAAATGAACTTTTTTCATTTTTTTTTACTGATGAAACAATAAGTAAATGATAGATGATTTAGAATTGTCAGAGATTAAGAGAGTCTCTGCCTTCATAAAAGAAAATTTTTCTTATGATTTCACCAATTATGCCCTGTCATCTTTTAAAAGGAGATTGCTCAGGATAATGGAGCTTTACAAATTCTCCAATGTTGATGAAATCATCAATAAGTTGCAAAGAGAACCTGAGTTTCACAAAACTTTGTTGGTTGAAATCACAGTAAATGTGACTGAAATGTTCAGAGATCCCTCATTGTGGAGAGTTCTGAGAGATCAAGTGATTCCCAATTTGTTACAAGTACAAAATGAAATCAAGATTTGGCATGCCGGATGTTCGTCAGGTGAAGAGGTTTATTCAATGTGCATCTTGCTTGAAGAACTTGGTGCCTTAGACAAAGTCAAAATAACGGCAACAGACATTGATCATGTGATTCTTCAAAAGGCAAAAAAAGGGCGATATTCTTTGAAAAACACACAAGATGTCAATGATAAAAACTATATTCGTTTCGAAGGCAAAACAAAATTGTCAGATTATTACACCATTGACGGGCAAGAGATTGTGATGAATCAAAATTTGATTAGGAATGTGACTTTTAGAGAACATGATTTAGTGAGAACCGGTTGGTTTTCGAAGTTTGATATCATTCTTTGCAGAAATGTGATGATTTATTTTAATCAAAACCTTCAAAACGAAGTGTTTAGGATGTTTCACCAAAGTTTGTTTAACTATGCCTACTTGATAATTGGTGCAAAAGAAACCTTGGTTTGGTGCGACATTGCTAACAAATTCATCACAGTGAACAATGAAGAGAAAATTTATAAGAAGGTTAGAGATTGATTTTTTTTGGGATATCGTGACAATAAACAAAGATAAATATAAAGCAGTGGTTATCGGAGGTTCAGCGGGTTCATTTCAAGTGATTACCAAAATCTTGAATGAAATCAACCCTGAATTCGAATTGCCTATCATCATGGCATTGCATAGATTGAAACATGTTCGGAATGGTTTTGTTGAAGCATTGTCAATCAAATCAAAGAAAATCATAATCGAACCTGAAGATAAAGAAAGTATTAAAAAAGGGATGGTTTATCTTGCACCCGCCAATTATCATTTATGTGTTGAATTGGGAAATTACTTTTCGCTTTCAACGGAAGAAATGGTGAACAATTCAAGACCGGCAATAGACATCACGATTGACACTGCTTCATATGTATATAAACAAAAAATCATTGGGATTTTACTTTCAGGTGCAAACAGAGACGGAGCTATGGGGATGAAAAAATTGAAAGACCGAGGAGGTTATACCATAGTTCAAGAGCCAAGCGAATGCACCATCAGCACGATGCCCGATGCTGCATTGAAAATAACCGAAATTGACCAAGTGCTGAAAACAGCGCAAATTATAGAATTTCTCAATAAATTATGTTGATATGAATTTGAAAGAAAATTTTCTACCCTTCGTCTTCTTGTTTTTATGCTTGATTGTGGCTGTTTTCGTCATTTTGATTGAGCCGATTGATGGCGTAATTATGGTAAACTCTTTGCCATTTAAGGTGAATAGTTGGAATATTGTTCAAACCATTATCATCTCGCAAGTTTTGATTGGTTCTTTTTTGGTGGTGAAGCATTGGATGGAAAAGATGACCTCAAAAAAATATGCAGAGGTGGAGGCAAGTCAAGCTCAAAATGAATCAATTGATAAAATGGTAGAAGAAAATGAACTTGATTTTGAAAAGACAATCACGGCATTTGAAGATAAAATGATTTCTGTTCTCCAACTTTCAAAAAATGATTCTGAAATAGCAGAAAAGATTTTGTGGGAATTTTGCAAATTAATTGATTCATGCCAAGCAGCATTGTTTGTGAAAAAAAATCAGAAACTGTTTTTTTTGTGTGGCTACTGTTTTGTGAAAGATGAAAATACAGTGCTTGAAATTGAAGAATCAGATGGTCTGAGTGGTCAAGTGATGAAAACCGGTGAGAGACTTTTGGTGAAAGATATTCCCCAGGGTTTTGCAAAAGTAGTCTCAGGGCTTGGAGAGGCTTTTCCTAAAAACGTGTTAATTGTTCCAAACTTGAAGAATGAAAAAGTTGATGCACTTGTTGAGCTGGCGTTTTTCAAAGATTTGAATGAACGCGAAGTGAAAAATATTGAGAAAATGTTTCAACTGATGTGCAAAAAAATCAATTATTCTATTCTATAATTAGATAAACTTATGAGAATAACACTGAAACAAAAGATATTTCTCGCCTTTGGGCTCATCCTGTTTTTTTTCGGTTTGAATGCGGTTTTGAGTGTTCACACATTGAACCAAAACCGAAAAATTATGGCTGAAATTAATATGGGACTTTCTCCTTTGAAGGAATCTATAACAGATTTCAGGTTTTTGATCAAAAACAATGAAATGTTGTTCTCTAACTTGATCAACAACCCCGAAGATGCTGTAGCACTAGGTGAATTTTTGAAGTTTGAAAAAGAAGAATCGGATCTTTGCAGAGAAAAATTGTTTTCAAGTGCCAAAAAGATACAGAATGCTGATGTGCTTAAAAATGCTGAGTTATTGCTTGATGATTATTTCAAGATAGTAGCCAGACAGCAGAACATTTTGTCATCATTTGTTCAAAACAACCGATTGGTGATTGATGATATTAATGAAGATTTGAAAGATCAAATCTTGGCTGATTACAAAAACAGGGTCAAACCGGAATTTGAAAAATTAAAGTTAAAAATTTCAAAATACCAAAGTGCAATTGATGCAATCATGACAGAAAAAGAAGACGAGCTTGCCTCAAAGGGTGAAAATTTAAGAACTTATGTGGTTGTGATGGGTTTGTCGTTAATTTTGATTTGTTTGGTGATTACATTTTATTTCTCAAACACCGTTATTGGCTCAATTGATGATATCAGAAAATTATTAGACAAAATCAGTGTCGGAGAGATTCCGGCAAATAATATTGTTTCAAAGTCGAAAGATGAAATTGGACAAATATATGACGCGATTTCTGCCTTAGTAGCGGGTTTGAAAAGAACAACCGTTTTTGCCTATAACATTGGAAATGGCGAGTTGGATGCAAAATTTGAGCCTTTGAGCGAAAATGACACTCTCGGGCAAGCTTTGTTAGACATGAGGGAGAGTCTCAAATTGGCAGCTGAAAAAGATGATGAACAAAACATGATTGTTTCATCCATTGCTGAAGTGAGTTCAATATTGAGTTCGAATGAAGACTTACAAACCATTTCAGACAGAATCATCAAATATTTATGTGAGAAAACCAATTCTGTTCAAGGAGCTTTTTATTTGGTGAATGTTGAAAGCGAACAGAAAGAAATCAATATGCTCTCTGCTTATGCTTATAATAGAAAAAAGTATATCACCAAAACTTTTAAAAAAGGTTATGGATTGGTAGGTCAAGCAGTTGCAGAAATGGATCTGGTTCACAGAACAGAAATTCCTAAAGATTATGTTTCCATAAAATCAGGAATCTTAGGAGATAAAAAACCAACTTCAATTTTAGTGATGCCTTTGATCACCAATGAAGAGGCATACGGTGCTATAGAATTTGCATCAATCTATAAATATAGCAGCCGACAAATCAATTTGATTAGAGAAATCAGTGAAGTAATTGCACGTTCAATTTTCAACATTCAGGTGAATGAAAGAACAAGAAGATTGTTGGCAGAATCTCAAAAAATGAGTTCTGAGTTGAAAGAACAATCTGTGATGCTTCAGCAAAATGCCGAAGAAATGGAGGCAACGCAAGAAGAACTGAAAAGAACCAACATCAAACTGGAAGAACAAATCAATGAAGTGTTCAAATCCCAGAAGAAAATCAATGTGTTGTTGCAAAACTCTTCTGAAATTATCAGCATAGTAAATGAGAAAGGTGAGATTTCTTATGTCAGCCCATCTGTGAAAAGTATTGCTGAATATGAAGGTGATGAACTGTTGAACACATTGATAACAGATAAGATTAGTTTTGAATATCATGAAGAATTTTATTCCATGATTGAAAAAGTAATCAATAACTCCAGTGAATCTTTCACCATTGAATATGCTTATCTCAAGAAAAACGGAGAATATATCTGGATGGAGGCAACAGCAAAAAACCTTTTGAAAGATGAAGCTATCAACGGAATTGTGATTAATTCCAGAGACATCACATTGAGGAAACTGGCTGAAAAAGAAAGTAGAATGAGAAGCCAGATGCAATCACTTTCTGAGAATTCTCCTGATTTGATTTGTAGATTAAACACAGAGGGCGTTTTCTATTATGTGAATCCTGTGATTGAAAAATTGACCAAGGTTGTGAAAGATCAATTTGAGCAAAAATCATTTTATGACACACCTTTGGCAGAAAGCGTGATAAACGAATGGAAAGGCATTCTTGAAAAGGTTATAGTTGATCAAAGCAAGGTTTCTACTGAAATGGTTTTTCCTACTGATGAAGGCAAAGTAATCATGTCAGTGAACGCAATCCCTGAATTTGGAGAAAATGAAAATTTAGAATCTATATTGTTGGTTTCCAGTGACATCACTGAAAGAAAAGAAATCGAGATTGAGATTCAAAACAAAAACAAAAAGATAACCGAAAGTATCAACTATGCAAAAAGGATACAGTCGGCAATTTTGCCGGATAACGAGTTGATTTCTAGATATCTTCCTGATTCATTCATTTTATACAAACCCAGAGATGTGGTGAGTGGTGACTTCCCATGGTTCATGAAAATCGGTGACATCATTTATATTGCTGCTGTTGATTGCACAGGTCATGGCGTTCCGGGAGCTTTGCTCTCATTGATTGGTTATTTTGTGTTGAATGATGTGGTTAAATCACAAAAAGTGACCGATACCGGACCGATTCTGGATCTTTTGGATGCCGGAGTCACTTCAACACTTCGCCAAGACGAAAAAGGTGATACAAAAGATGGAATGGATATTTCACTGGTGAAAATTGATACTAAAAACAGAGTGGTTCAATATTCAGGGGCACATAGACCGCTTTATGTGATGAAAAACAATGAATTGGTTGAATTCAAGGGAGATAAGTTCCCTATAGGTGGAGGTGTTTTCAGAAATCAAACCAATTTCACCACTCACACGATTTCAATTGAAAACGGAGATTCTATATTTTTCTGTTCTGATGGTTACCCCGATCAATTTGGCGGTCCTGAAAACAGAAAACTTTCTCCTGCAAGAATACGTAATCTAATCAGCGAGTATAGTTCCGCTCCAATGAACCAATTACACGATTTGTTCGATGAAATGTTCATGGATTGGAAAGGTCAGAATAAACAAACTGACGATGTTTTGCTGATTGGAATTAGATTTTGATTATTAAACGATGTTAAATACTTTTTAAATCTCAATAAAATGGCCCAGGATCTGAAATTTGTTTATGAGCTTCACAAATCAATGATTGAAAAGAAAATCATCTTGGTTTACGAAGGTGAATTTACCCAAGAAATCACAAAGGCAGTTCTTTCAATGGCTGAAAGAAATCTTGAATCTTTCCGTGAAGAAGAAAACATTAAAAGAAAAGTGTTCAATGTGATGGTAGAATGTTTGCAAAACATTTGTAAGCACACTGAAGACACTGATTTCACTTTTGACGACATGAAATCAGGTGCGATTTTCATGATTGGGCTTGATGAAAAAGAATATATCATCACATCAGGAAATGCGATTTTGAAAGAGAATGTTCCTTATCTAGACGAAAAACTGAAAAAAATCAACAGTCTTGACAAAGAAGGATTGAAAGCACTTTACAAAGAAATCATCACCAAAGGAAACCTTTCAGAAAAAGGAGGCGCAGGATTAGGTTTTGTTGATATGGCTAGAAAGTCAGGAAATAAACTAGATTACATCTTCACAGATGTTGATGACAAACATCAATTTTTTGCTTTGAGTACTAAAATTTCAAGATTAGTTTAATATTCTTTTCACGTCAACGTTGATATTTTAACAAACAAAAATTTAATTTAAAATGGACAAGATTTTTTTAGAAGGAACCGAAGATACCCCAAAAATATTACTAAACGCTGATACCGAGATTTATGAAATCTCAGGACGTTCTTTGCCCGAAGATTCAGCAGAATTTTACAAGCCGGTTTTGAATTGGTTGGAAGCTTTCAAATCTTCAGGTGTCAAAAAGTGTAACTTTGAATTCAAGCTTGAATATTTTAACACGGCTTCTTCAAAATTGATTCTTGATGTGTTAACTAAACTTGAAAATTGCAAAGAGGCAGGAATTGATGTGAAAATCGTTTGGTATCACAGAGACGATGACGAAGATATGCAAGAAGCAGGTGAGGAGTTTTCTGAACTTGTCGAAGTGCCTTTTGAGTTCAAGGTTTATTAAAAAATTCCTTGAGTTGATTTACAATCGTTTTAGTTTTGAAACATGACAATTTCGTTGGATATTGTGTTTTAAATTTTTGGTCTTATAAATTTTTAATAAAACTCATGAGAAAATTAGCTTTATCTCTTGTCACCTTATTTTTGATTGCCTCTTGCGGAGAGAAAAACGAAAAGAAAACCTCAACTTTGGTTTTGGGTGATAACATAGACAACAAAGAATCAGAACCGATGAAAGTTTCAAACAAAGCTGTTTTGTTGTGGAACTCAGGAATCATAGATTCACCATCAAAAGATGGAAAATGGTTAGCAACTTATCAGTTCGGCAATCAACTCACACTCACTGGAAACGAGAAAACAGTAGATGATGAAAAAAAGACTTACCTGGAGGTGGTTGGTCCCGATGGAAAAACAGGATGGTTAAATACTTATCTTGTTGAAAAAATGCGGTGGTTGCCGTTTGTCTTTCTGACATCACCTTATATAAAAATCCTGATGTGATGTCAATCAGCAATGATGTCGTGAAAGCCGGTACCATAGTAGCCATTTCAGCAGAAGGCAACAATGGCTTTTTCCAGATTTTAGGAAAAGAAAAGAAAGTCAAAGGATTTATCAACAACACCAATTTGCTTTCATCTGAACCGACAGACCTGAAAGTGGCTGTGTTGTTCGACAAAGCCAAAACTTGAATGGCACCGAAAAAACAAAAGCTTTAAAATCAATCTTAGATGATGCAAGC
>JBDNDT010000369.1:0-3310 GCA_046718985.1 Cytophagales bacterium | reverse complement strand
TAAAACAGAGGTGTTTGTTCATTCATACTTATACTAAGTCAGTAAATTTGTCTAAGAAAGTGTCTGAACGATCTTTATATATTCCATTTCTTGTAGTTGTTTGGAATATGATTTAATCCTTAAATCCCTGCTCAAATGACCGGTGCAACAGTATAGATACTCATAAAATATATGAAACAAGATTGTCTTCTAATCCATTCAGACACTAGAAAATCATGAGACTAAAAGCTATAAATCCCATGTTTATAATAAAGTAAAATCCTCCAGAAAGAACAGGGCTAATAGCATCTATGGTTAAACTTACAAAAGTATATAACGTTATTCGCTTTTGTAACGTTATAATGGATAAAAATAGTTTGAAAAGTTCTATAATCCCAACTAAGCGTGAAGTTGAAGCCAAAGTTTTAAGCTTTTTTGTTTATTATGCAAGATTTGATTTTTCTGAAAATGATTTTACACCATTGAAATTAAAGGTGAATTGATAAGAATATCACCTCAAAATGTTGAATATCATTGATTATTTGTTTCGTTAAAACCCAATATTCAAAGCGTTGATATCATTAAACATTCCAAAAAAAGACGTTATTGTTTGACATTATTGAGCGAAATGCATTTCTTTGCATCGGTTTTTTAAAACATGTACTACAATGTCTGAAATTTCACAAAAAGTAAAACAGATTATCATTGACAAATTAGGTGTAGAAGAGTCTGAAATCACACCGGAGGCAAGTTTCACTAACGATTTAGGTGCTGACTCTTTAGACACAGTAGAGTTGATTATGGAATTTGAAAAGGAGTTCAATATCTCAATACCTGATGACCAAGCTGAAAACATCGCTACAGTGGGTCAAGCTATTGCTTATCTTGAGGCTAACGTAAAATAAGTCTCCACAACTCCATTACAAATTTTAACTGTCTATATGAATTTTAAAAGAGTAGTTGTAACAGGTCTTGGTGCACTCACCCCGATTGGAAATGATGTTCCTACATTTTGGAACAATTTAGTGAACGGCGTGAGCGGAGCAGGTCTGATTACAAAATTCAACACTGAAAAGTTTAAAACTAAGTTTGCATGCGAAGTAAAAGGGTTCAATCCTGAAACCGTTATTGAGAAAAAGGAAGTCCGTAAAATGGATCCTTTTACACAATATGCGATGTTTTCTGCTCATGAAGCAGTCACAGACGCAGGAATTGCAGAGCAGGGTAGTTTTGATCCAGATAGGGTTGGAGTTATTTTTGGTTCAGGAATAGGCGGTATAAAAATTTTTGAAGAGGAGGTGGCAGGCTACTATACAGGTGATGGCACCCCTCGTTTCAATCCATTTTTTATTCCAAAAATGATTGTGGATATCTGTGCAGGTCAGATTTCCATGAAATACGGCTATAGAGGACCTAATTTTGTGACCGTTTCAGCTTGTGCATCATCAAGCAATGCTTTGGTTGACGCTTTCAATTATGTGAGGCTAGGTTTTGCCGATATCATTGTTGCAGGAGGCACTGAAAGTGCTATCACAGAAGCAGGAATTGGTGGTTTCAATGCATGCAAAGCATTGTCAGAGAGAAATGAAAGTCCTGAAACTGCTTCAAGACCGTTTGACAAAGAAAGAGACGGTTTTGTGATGGGTGAAGGCTCTGTGACCATTATTCTTGAAGAATATGAACACGCTGTGGCTAGAGGAGCAAAAATTTATGCTGAAGTGATTGGTGGAGGAATGTCAGCAGATGCTTACCACCTGACAGCACCACATCCGGAAGGTTTAGGCGCAAAAAATGTGATGTTAAATGCGTTGAGAGATGCTCAATTAAAACCGGAAGATGTTGACTATGTCAATGTTCATGGCACTTCAACACCTTTGGGAGATGTTGCTGAATTGAAAGCTATTCAACATGTATTTGGCGAACATGCTTACAATCTTAACATCAGCTCAACAAAGTCAATGACTGGTCATTTATTGGGGGCGGCAGGTGCAATTGAAGCGGCAGCATGTATTTTAGCTGTGAAAAATGATGTTATACCGCCTACAATAAATCATCAAACGCCTGATGAAAATATAGATTCTAAGTTGAACTTGACACTTAACAAATCTCAAAAAAGATCAGTGAATGTTGCTTTAAGCAATACATTTGGATTTGGGGGGCACAATTGTTCGTTGATTGTCAAAAAGGTTTAATTGATTATACTTTGTTTGATTGGCTTATAAAATTATTTCAAGATAAAAAACTAAAAAGCCAAAGGCTCAGGGAAGCACTTAAATCTATCATTGGTGTAGAGCCAAAGATGATTAGCCTCTATCTTTTAGCTATCAAACACACTTCAGTTTCTAAAGAAAACAAAATAGGTATAAGAGAAAGCAACGAAAGACTGGAGTTTCTGGGTGATGCGGTTTTAGATTTGATTGTCGGTGAATATATTTTCAAAAAATTTCCTGCTAAGGATGAAGGTTTCTTAACAGAAATCAGATCTAGAATTGTTAATGCCGAATCTTTGTCATCACTTTCAAAGAAGATGGGTATTGACAAATTGGTGGAGATTGAAAAACCCAAAAATTCTCATCAATCTTTCAGATATGTTTATGGTGATGCCCTAGAAGCTTTAGTTGGCGCAATTTATCTTGATTTGGGTTTCAAAGCATGCCAGAATTTCATAGAAAAAAGGATGCTTGATGAACATTTAGATTTGTCGCAAGTGGTTGAAACCAATTTGAATTACAAGAGTAAATTGATTGAGTGGGCTCATAAAACAACAAAATTAGTTAACTTCCAAATTGTCGGTGAAAAGGGGCAAGGGAATTTAAAAGTCTTCGAAGCAGTGGTTCAAATTGAAGGGGAAATTGTCTCAAAAGGGGAGGGGTATAGCAAAAAGAAAGCGGAGCAAGATGCCGCTCAAAAAGCTTGGGTAAGCATGAATCTCAGCAGTACCCACAAGATAAACAACGAAAGAGAAATTTCCTGAATCATATACTATTTATGCAGCAAAAAGCTGATGATCCTTATTTATCACTGAAAAGTGGCTCTTTTTCTAAATTTTTATTTGGTAAGTTACTTTTTACAATATCCTTGCAGATTCAAGGAGTTGTGATTGGTTGGCAGGTATATCAGTTGACAGCCGATCCTTTAGCCTTGGGTCTAATTGGTTTAGCAGAAGCGATACCCGCTTTGAGTATAGCACTTTTTGCAGGTCATGTGGCTGATAATTACAGTAAAAAGAAAATCATCTATCTTTCATTGGCAACATTGGTGATTTGTTCTATTCTTTTGCTTTTGAGTTCGCTAAACTTGGAATTAGTTCAAAAAGCAAATGTATTATGGC
>JBDNDT010000368.1:0-3320 GCA_046718985.1 Cytophagales bacterium | reverse complement strand
TTGACATAATGCCAACCATCACCAATAGTGTAAATAAATTTGTCTTTTTCATAATCGAAGTAGAATGTTTGAAGTGTTTTCTATATCACTTTCTTCCCTACAAAATTACAATTTTTTGTTGGTATATTCCAAATCTTCAATAAAAAAAATTGTTATCATACATATATTGTTAACAACACAATCAAATTATAAAACTGATTTTCAATATTTTATGCTGTTTTTCAACAGTATTAATAAATAATAATTCAAGAATCCATAAGAAAAAATTATGATTGAATCATATTTCACATTAAAACCAGGCTTATAGTCGCACTAAAACAAAGAAATTTGTTTTTGAACTTCTGAATTGATTAAGTTTGCATTAGATTTAGAACACATTAAAAATCCATGAGCAATCAAGTCTATATTTTTGACACAACACTGAGAGATGGTGAACAAGTGCCGGGTTGTCAATTGACAACTCCTGAAAAGGTGATTTTGGCTAAAGAACTCGAATTGCTCGGTGTTGATGTGATTGAAGCCGGTTTCCCAATCTCAAGTCCCGGTGACTTCGAATCAGTAGTTCAAATCTCAAAGGCTGTTTCTAAACCGACTATTTGCGCGTTAACAAGAGCGGTAGAAAAAGACATTGAAGTGGCTGCCGATGCATTAAAATTTGCCAAAAGAAAAAGAATTCATACAGGAATTGGTGCTTCTGATTTCCATATTAAATATAAGTTTAACAGCACAAGAGAAGAAATCATCAAAAGAGGTGTGGCTGCGGTGAAGTTTGCCAAAAATTTGATTGAGGATATTGAGTTTTATTGTGAAGATGCAGGAAGAGCTGATAATGTCTTTTTAGCTCAAATGGTTGAAGCAGTGATTGCAGCAGGAGCAACTGTTGTGAATATTCCTGACACCAATGGATATTGCCTCCCAGAGGAATATGGAGAAAAAATCAAGTTTCTTTTTGACAATGTAAAAAATATAGATAAGGTCATCATTTCGGTTCATTGCCACAATGATTTGGGCTTGGCAACAGCAAATTCTTTGGCAGGTGTCATTAACGGAGCAAGACAAGTAGAATGCACTATCAATGGAATCGGTGAACGAGCAGGAAACACCTCAATGGAAGAGGTTGTGATGGCATTGAAAACCCACAGTGGTTTAGGATTTTCAACAAACATAGATTCCAAAAGAATTTATCCTTTGAGCAGAAAGGTAAGCAGCATGATGAGAATGCCGGTTCAGCCCAACAAAGCAATTGTAGGAAAAAATGCTTTTGCACATTCATCAGGAATACACCAAGATGGAATGATCAAAAACAAACAGAACTATGAAATTATAGAACCCGAAGATGTTGGCGCAGGAAAATCTTCTATCATCCTGACAGCAAGAAGTGGCAGAGCGGCTCTGAATTATAGATTGGAATTGCTTGGCTATCATTTGACCAAAGAAGAATTGGAAGAAAAATACACCAATTTTTTAGAGATTGCCGATGCAAAAAAAGACAATGTAAATGATAAAGATTTGCATGCATTGATGGGCAAAGGCTCAAAAGACAGGGGTGTTTTTTTAGAAGATCTCGAAGTTACTAGTGGATTGCATAAAAAACCTCATGCCACTGTTAAGTTGAAGGTGAATGGCGAAATTCACCAATCACAATCAGAAGGTAATGGGCCTGTTGATGCTGCCATAAAGGCTTTGGAAAACATCGTGAAATCAAATGTGATATTAGAAGAGTTTTTGGTTCAAACCATCACAGAAGGTTCAAATGATTTCGGAAAAGTACATATGACCTTGAGAACGGGTGAACAAGTGAATCATGGCTTCTCAGCTAATACTGACATTGTGGTGGCTTCTGTTGAAGCTTATCTTGATGCTTTGAATAAAGTCATTTAAACCAAACATCAGAGATGGCCTCAAAATGAACAACAACATAACTATTTTCTTCATATTAACTTTGTTGATTTCTCAAATATGGGGTCAAAGCACGGCTAAAACTCAATTTTTATTTGAAAAGACAAAGATAGACAGCACTAATAATTCTTTTGTTTGGTTCAATGGTGATTTTAAACAGAATAGCAACAGTGTTCCTAATCAATTTTTGTTTAAGTTTGTTTTCCCATCTTTCATTGATGAGGAGACAAAAAACAATAGTAGCAATCGGATGAATTCCAACAACCGTTTGGGTTTGACATTGCAATCTGAATTGGGTTACAGCACGAGGTTTTCTAAAAATCCGAACATTACATGGTATTTCGGCTATGGTTACTATGATTACAGTGCGGTGAAATTCAGTAAAGATTTTTTTGAGTTGTTGTTTAGAGGTAACAAAGTTTTTGAGGGGAAAACTGCTGAACTTTCAAACTTTGAGTTGACAATTAAAAGTTTTCAAACCATCACCTTAGGAATATCCAAAATCAATGAAAATAAAAAATTGAGCTATGGATTTGGATTTGGTTTAGCCAACGGATTCAGAAACCAAGAAATGAAATTGAACAAGGGAAGATTGTTCACATCAACTTCAGGTGAAAATTTGTTACTGGATGTAAACGGAGATTATCATTTCAATGAAAGAGAAAGTTTAGCAAATGGAACCGGGGTTTTAACAAATGCATGGTTAAGATTGAACCCGAATAAAGATCACAGCTTGATGATCTCTGTTAAAAATTTGGGTATAATCAGATGGAACAATCTTTCTCGATATCAAAAAGACAGTAGTTATCAGTTCAGTGGTCTTGAAGTGGGTGAAATTTTCAATGCAAATGATAATTTGGTTTCAAACAACACTTCAACAAACATTCAAGGTTTGTTAAAACTGAAAAAAGAGAAAAAGTCATATTCAACTTTGTTGCCATTTGATATCAGTTTAAACCACAAATGGCGATTAACTGAATGTATGAGTTTCTTTTCAGGAATAGACTATTATCATTTGATAGGTTATGTTCCAAGGATTCATAGTGGATTAGTATATACATATTCGAAGTTAAACTTCCATTCAGGTTTTGCTTACGGAGGATTTGGCGGGCTGGATTATCTCTTTGGAGTGAATTTCAGTAGCAGAAGATTCTTTTGGGGTTCAGATTTCCAAATTCTTGAGCCTTTGTTGCTTTCAAAATCCAGTTCCGGAGTGGGGATGAATCTGAATTTGATTTATAAGTTTAAATAAGTATTGGTTATTGAAAGCTAGGATTCGGCAAAAAGACAATCAACATTTAAATCACCAACTTCAACTCCAAAGCCAGTCTCACCATTTCAGCAGCATTTTTTACTTTCATTTTTTTCATCATGTTGGCTCTGTGATTATCAACTGTTCTGACAGAAAGTTTTTCTTTTTC
>JBDNDT010000367.1:0-3320 GCA_046718985.1 Cytophagales bacterium | reverse complement strand
CAGAAAATAAGAATAGAAGCCACAACAGGTCTTTCTGAACAGGAGATTGAAAGAATGCGCCAAGAAGCAAAAGCAAACGAAGAGGCAGACAAAAAAGAAAAAGAATCCATAGAAAAACTCAACCAAGCTGACAGTTTAGCTTTCCAAACTGAGAAGCAGTTGAAAGAATATGGAGATAAAATTTCTGCAGAAAAGAAAGCACCAATTGAATCAGCTTTGAAAGACTTGAGAATGGCTCATGCTTCAAAAGACTTGACATCGGTTGATGCTGCTATGACCGCTTTGAATGCTGCTTGGGAAAAAGCATCTACAGAATTGTATAATGCAATGAACCAACAAGGCAATCCGGCAGGTCAGCCGGGAACCGGATCATCAGGAAACACTTCAAACAAAGAAGATGTCACTGATGTGAATTATGAAGAAGTGAAATAATCTAAAATTATCCACTTTGGATAAATAAAAAAGCCACCTTTCAGGGTGGCTTTTTTAATTTAAACTTTCAGAAAATAAATGATCACGAATCAATATTTTATAAGAAAATATTAAACAACTAATGTCTAAAGTTTGAAATCTAACAATTAGACTTATTGAGAAACACTCTTTTTAAATCAAGCTTGAATTATTTTTTTTTCCTAAATTCGCCTTGTCAAAAATGAGATTACATGAACTTCCCTGAAAATCTGAAATACACCAAAGAACACGAATGGATTGCCGTTGATGGTGACACGGCAATTGTTGGCATCACAGACTTTGCTCAAAGTGAATTGGGCGACATCGTGTTTGTGGATGTGAACACCCTCGGAAAAGAAATTTCAAAAGATGAAGTCTTTGGAACAGTTGAAGCAGTGAAAACCGTTTCTGACCTTTTTCTACCCATCACAGGTGAAATCCTTGAAGTGAACAATGCACTCAACAACAGCCCTGAATTGGTGAACAATGACCCTTATGGCGAAGGATGGGTGGTGAAAATATCAATCAAAAACAAAGCAGAATTAGAATCATTGATGAGCAGTGAAGCTTACAAAGAATTGATTGGTGTTGCTTAAAAGGTTATTTTCAGTTTTTTTCATCACTAAAAGTTTGATAGCCCAAGTGTCTGACATGAAGACTTTGGGCTATCAAATCATACAAGAACTTTCAAATCCTGATTATTTCGGCAGAGGTTATGTGTTTGAAGGACACACAAAAGCCTCAACTTATATTTTAAATTCCTTTCAACAACTCGGATTGGACTCTGTTTGGGTGCAAGAATTTCCGGTTGACGTGGTTTGTTTTGAAAAAGACCCAATCCTGAAAATCAACAATAAAAACCTAAAACCCGGCTATGATTTCACCCTATCAGCCGGCCAAAGAAATTGGACTAAGTCTTACACCCGAAACCAGTTAGGAAAAAGTTTAGTACTAGATAGTGCTGTTTTAAACAAAATCCCTACAATTTTAGCAAAGAAAACATTGCCACCGGTTGTATATTCCAAAAGCTTATCTAATGATTCTTTGATTTTCATCAAAGAGAGTTCACTTCCCCAAAAGATCAGAAAAATTGAGATCAAGATTGAGTCAACACTCAAAAAAAACCTTAAAACCCAAAATGTTATAGGTTTAGTGAAAGGACAAAGTGACAGCATCATTATAGTTTGTGCACATTATGATCACTTGGGGGCTTATGGAAATGCCTGTTATTTTCCCGGAAGTTTAGACAATGCTTCAGGCATTGCATTGATGACCTGCTATGCAAAGCAATTATTAACCCAAACCTCAACTCTCAAACACAGCTTACTCTTTGTTGCATTTGGTGCCGAAGAGCTGGGCCTTTTGGGTTCAAAATTTTTTGTTGAAAATTCAAGACAGTCAATTGACCTTTCAAAAGTGAAACAAGTGATCAATTTAGATTTGGTAGGAACCGGAAAAGACGGAATCACGATTGAAAATGCTAACAGCAATTCAATACTTTTTCAGCATTTGGAGCAGAAAAATCAGACCCAAAATTGGTTTCCGGTGATAAAAACCAAAGGAAATAGACCTAACTCAGACCATTACCCATTCAGCCAAAAAGGAATAGCCTCGTACTTTATTTATACTTTGGGCGAGGCCAAAGAATATCACAACGTTTATGATAACATCAACAATGTAACTTTGTCAAAGTGGGACGAACTTCTTGAAATGCTCAATTATATGATTTCAAAACTTTGAAGCATAATTAAGCATTTTTTCAGCTTTTAGGTTTCTATTGATTCAGGGGGTTAAAGTTTAAGGAAGCTGAATTGATGCAATATCTCAAACCGGTTGGCTTAGGGCCGTCTGTGAAAAGATGCCCCAGATGAGCTCCACATTTTTTGCAAGTGACTTCTGTGCGAATCATTCCATGAGATTTGTCTAGATGTTCTTGAACGGCTGTTTTATCAATGGGCATGAAAAAGCTAGGCCATCCTGTTCCTGAATCATATTTGGTTTGAGATTCAAAAAGTGGCGTTTCACAACATTTGCACACATAAATTCCTTGTTCTTTATGATTCCAAAATTTTCCTGTGAATGCCCTTTCTGTTCCTTTCAGCCTCATGATGCGATATTCCTCATCGTTGAGTTTCTCTTTCCAGATTAAATCATTTTCATGTTCTGTGTAGTGTTCCATATTGTTGAGAAAGTATAATTTGTATATCGGTCAAATGACAAACGAATGTTTTATTCATGATATCTAACCATTACAAAACTACATTGTTCAAAAACATAATAAACATCTATGTTTCATCTCAAGAAACATATTTGATTTTTAGAAAAATAAAAAGCACACTAATCTTTATTTTTAGTTGCTTGGATAAGTAAAGTTCTTTCGAAACCATAGTATTCAAACTCTTCCTGAGAAAATTCTTCGTAATACTTGATCATTTTGGTGTCAAAGCCAACACTGTTTAATCTTGATTCGATATCTAAACCATAATATCAAACGTGATTCCACTGTCCAA
This sequence comes from Cytophagales bacterium, assembly GCA_046718985.1. Classification (GTDB taxonomy): domain Bacteria; phylum Bacteroidota; class Bacteroidia; order Cytophagales; family UBA9547; genus JBDNDT01. The sequence goes on along the minus strand of JBDNDT010000367.1, from coordinate 360 downwards.
AGTGTTTTATACTTTCGTTTGGGTAAACAATTGAAAAATTCTCATAAGTTTCGATTTTTGATTCATCAATCGGCACTGTTATCAAAGCGATACCACCAGGTTTGAGCAGTCTGTACATTTCGTTCATCGCTGCAATGTCATCAGGAATATGCTCCAAAACATGGTTGCAAATGATCCCATCAAATGAACAAGGCTCCAAAATAGGCTAAAGCAAATCAATGTAATGAATCGTGTTCCCATAATCATAACCATCTTCAAGCTTGTCAGCAGGGTAATAGTTAATGTTTTTGTAAGAGCTTAAAATTTTAAGCAAGCAAGTTTCAGGAGCAACATGCAAAATGCTGCTACCATGGGATAGCA
>JBDNDT010000366.1:0-3325 GCA_046718985.1 Cytophagales bacterium | reverse complement strand
TAAGGCCGGTGCAAAGCTTTAGCGGCGCACCGAGCGACAGCGAGTGGTGGACAGCCCGACCCGATAGGGGCACGCCCAAAAAATAAAAAACAAATCTAATAGTCATTTTTCAGGCTGTTTATTTTTCAACATTGGAACTTTTTCGTGGATTTCAGTTGATTTATTCAAATCATTTTGTCTTTTTTAGAAATTCATAAGCCTTATGCAACAAATGTTACAATCATTAAACTCTCAAAATGTTAAATTGTCATCAAAAAAAATCATGAAAACAAACGTTGGAAAAATAGACAAGGCAATCAGACTCTCACTTGCCGGAATCATCATCTTGCTTTTTGTGTTGAAAGCTGTTAGTGGAACATTGGGTTGGGTGCTTTTGGGTTTTGCCGCAATTTTGATAGGAACTAGTTTTATTAACTTTTGCCCAATTTACGCTGTGCTAAAAATCAAAACCAATAAAGCTCAATGATGAAATTTTGATTCAGCCCCATTTCAAGAAAGCGGTTTCTTTGCTTAGAATTCTTAAATTTGTGAAAGCATCATTTTTCAAGTTTTGATACCATAATCAAGCAAATTGCCACAACTCTTATTTGAAAATGAATTTTCTTCAAATGACAGAAAATTATTCTGCCATGTGTTGTTGCCTATTCCATTAAATGCAAAGTTCACTTATGTGATTCCGAGTCATTTATATGATCAAATTTCAATAGGTTCAAGGGTTTTGGTGAGTTTTGGTGCCAAAAAAATTTATACCGGAATCGTCACCGAGATAAGTTCACAAGCTGAAAGCAATTTTGAGTTGAAGTATATCATTGATGTTTTGGATGCATCACCGGTGATGAACAAAACGCATTTGGAATATTATGCTCAATTGGCTCAATATTATATGTGCACAGAAGGTGAGGTCCTGAAAGCCGGATTGCCCGGCGGTTTGAAACTGAGTTCAGAGTCGCTCCTGCAATTGAATCCTTTGAAGCTTGATGAACCCCTTCCTGAAATCATTTCTCCTGAAGAAATTTTGATTATCAACCATTTGAGGGAGAAAGAGTTGATGCCTTATGAAGAATTGCCCAAAATTTTAGGGAAAAAGAATTTTATACCTTTTGTCCGTTCTTTGATTCAACGAGAGTGGGTGATTACGGTCGAGCAGGTCAAAGACAAATTCACGCCCAAAATTTTGAGTCAAATTTATTGGGCAGGGCCAACTAAAATTGATGAGTTGAAGCCGGTTTTTGATTCATTGTCAAAATCACCAAAGCAATTAGATCTTTTGATGGATGCATTGGGCGAGTTGAGAAAGGAAAATGGATATCATTGGCAATTGCCTTTAAACAAAAAAAGTCTCAGCGAAAAACACAGCACTTCAAGCTTACAATCTTTAATCAAAAAGGGGCTTTTGAGGGAAGAAAAACAAATTGTGAAAAGAATCAGATACAGAAACGAGGTCAAGCAAGACCTCAAAAAGCTGAATCCTCATCAAGAAAGATGCCTGTTTGAAATTGCTGAAAACTTCAAGAACAGGAACACAGTCCTTTTGCATGGAGTCACGGGAAGTGGCAAGACAGAAGTTTATATCCATTTGATTGAAAAGTTTATCCAAAATGGGCATCAAGTGCTTTATTTGTTGCCCGAAATTGCCCTTTCAGGTCAAATAGCCACACGATTAGCCAAACATTTTGGGGATAATATGGTCGTTTATCATTCAAAATTCTCAGACAATGAAAGGGTGGAAGTCTGGAATTCTGTGATGAACAATGAATGTCAATTGGTTTTGGGTGTACGTTCGGCACTGTTTTTGCCCTTTTCTGATTTGGCATTGGTTGTTGTGGATGAAGAACATGAACCTTCCTACAAACAACAGTCTCCCGCGCCAAGATATCATGCAAGAGAAAGCGCCATCATGTTGGCAATGGTTCACAGTGCAAAAGTGCTTTTGGGATCAGCAACCCCCAGTTTAGAAAGCATACAAAATGCTAAATCAGGAATGTTTGGGTTAGTTGAACTCAAGGAAAGACATGCTGAAATTCCGATGCCTGAAATTAAATTGGTTTCTTTTCAGGATAGGTTGGGTAATGATCCTGAAAAACCATATACCTTGACTTTGGTTGAAGAAATCAAGAATTCATTGCAAAATGGAGAGCAAACCTTGCTTTTTTATAACCGCCGCGGCTATGCACCCCACATCCAATGTGAATCATGTTCGTGGGTGCCCTATTGCCCTAGCTGCAACATCACCTTGACTTATCATCAATATTCAGGAAAACTAAAATGTCACATTTGCGGATTCTCTTCAAATGTGCCAAGAACCTGCAAAACCTGCAACTCTTCAAAACTGCTCACGGTTGGTTCAGGAACTGAAAAAATTGAAGATGAGTTGAAAACAATATTCCCTGATGCCAAAATCGCAAGAATGGATCATGAAACCACAAGGTCAAAATTTGGACATCAAGAGATCATCTCAAAAGTGGAAAATCATGAGGTTGATATTTTGTTGGGCACTCAAATGATAGCCAAAGGTTTAGATTTCAAAAACATGAAACTGGCAGTGGTTTTAGATGCCGAAAAAGTGATGTTTTTTCCTGACTTCAGGGCATCAGAAAGAGCTTATCAACTCATGACGCAAATCGCCGGAAGAGCCGGAAGGCATGGATCTACAGGTTCAGTTATCATCCAAACCCTCAATCCCAAAAATAGATTGCTCATTTGGGTGAAAAATCAAGACTTTTTGCAGTTTGTTGAATATGAACTTGAAGAAAGGAGAAAGTTTTTTTACCCACCTTTTTCACGATTGATTCAAATCACCATCCAAAACAAAGACAAAGAAATCACAGCTTTAACTGCAAGACATTTTTACAAATTATGCTCACAAACTTTAGGGATAGAAAGGCTCAAAGGCCCTGAATTTCCCATTGTTGACAAAATCAGGGATTTTTACAGGATGATAATTTTAGTGAAATTGGAGAAAAAGGGAATTGACCTCAACAAAACCAAAGCCTTTTTGAAGAACTCAGCCGAAGAAACCTTAGCTTTGCCGGAGTATAGAAAGTCTTATATCGAATTTGACGTTGATCCCCATTGATGAATAATAGAAACCAAAATACCCCCAAAATCCACAGACCATTGGTGATTGCTGTCACAGAAATTGTGAAGTCTATCATGTTTGAAAACCGATATGCTGACAAAGCTATAGAATATCAGTTCAAAAAAAACATCAAATGGGGTGCTAGAGACCGCGCTTTTGTAGCTGAATCTGTTTATGAATTGATTCGTTGGTGGAGAAAAATCGCTCATGATGCGGGTGTTGTGGAAAATCATGAATTGCACCTGA
>JBDNDT010000365.1:0-3326 GCA_046718985.1 Cytophagales bacterium | reverse complement strand
TGTTGAGGAAATTCAAAACAAGTGGTTTTTATATGATTTCAGATTGGTAGTTGATTATGGTGTTATAGGATTGAGCACTAGAGCAGATCTTCAATTTAAAAATGCTATAGACAGTTCGTCAATTTGTGAAAAATCTGAAACTTATCAATTCAATGATTCAGGTCTTTTTAACTCATTTCAAGATTTTGAATGTCAAGAAGATACAATTAAAGGAGCTTGGAAGCTGGATTTAAGTGAAAAGACACTCATAATTCAAAATAATTTTTTCAGACCGCCTTATGCAAGTTTGGTTTTGGTCAATCTTCCGAATCCTAGTCTTCCTGACACTGTTTCTATTTTCCAAAATAACTACATAATAGAAAAAGGAAATCGGTATGAAATGGTCTTGAGACAAGAATTTCAGGGGATTTTAGACCAAGAAAGATGGGACAATGACAGAGAAAGGTTTGAAATGCTTCTAGGAGACATAAGAAGTGTTTTGCCAATTATCATTCAAACCAAATCTTATTACACCTTGAGACCTAAGTTTTGAATGAATCATAAAAATTCACTCAAAGCTTCTTTGATTAAAAGTTGAAGAGATTTAGATGCAGGATACAGTGGTTGTCTAACCACATTTTTTATCAATCCTAATTCAGAAAGAGCACATTTTGCACCAACAGGATTGCCTTCTGCATACATTAGAGGATTGATTTGAGTAAACTTTCTCAATATTTCTGATGCTTTTGTGAAGTCTCCATTAATAGAAAGCCTAACCATGTCAGAAAAATCTTTTGGGAAAAGATTGGCTAACACAGCAATCGAACCGTTTCCACCAATAGAGATGATAGGAACTGCCAATAAGTCGTCGCCGGCAATCAACATAAAATCATCGGGAGTGTTCTTTTTGATTTCGATGCATTGAACTAAATCACCAGAAGCTTCTTTAACCCCGATAATGTTTGGGTGTGCAGAGAGCCTGGCAGTGGTTTGGGCTGTCATATTCATTCCTGTTCTCCCTGGAACATTGTATAAAATGATGGGGACAGGGCTTGAATCTGCCAACTTCATATAATGCTGATACAGCCCTTCTTGAGAAGGCTTGTTATAATATGGAGAAACCGATAGAATTGCACTGACATCATTGAGTTCAGTTTCTTTCAGTTCACTAATGAGTTCTTGGGTGTTATTTCCACCGATACCATAAACGATTGGGATTTTCACCGGAGATTTTTCTTTCACAAAAGAAAGGATTTGCTTTTTCTCTTCTTTTGAGACCGTAGCGGTTTCAGCGGTTGTTCCCATCACAACAAAATAATCTACCCCACCTTCAGTGGTGTGATTCAAAAGATTCTGCAATGCCTCAAAGTCAACAGAAAAGTCTTCTTTGAAGGGAGTGACCAAAGCCACACCGGTGCCAACCAACTCGTTCATGAATTTTTACTTAATTTTTTTCGAATAGAAATGAAGATGCGAAAATAGTGAATCTTGGGATTGATTTGGCATTGAGACCATCAAATCGAAAAAAACTTTTTGTTCTAAACGCTGAGCTCCTACTTTGCAAGATGCTTGGCTCAACAAGGCTACATAATCAACTTCGAAACAATAAGCACTGTTTATCACATAAAGCAAGTCTAAGTTTTTAGAACAAAACTTAGAAACTTTCTCATTATTGAGTTTCCCATTCCATTTGAAATCACTTTTTAAAAGCAAGATGTGTTCAAAGTGATAGTTTACGTTAGTTCCGACAGATGCATAAACAACAACTTCCACTTGCTTCCCATCTTTTTTGATTTCCTCAACGATTGAATTGCTCACTTTGGGAAAACAATCTTCATCAGCATTGATGAGAATTCCAATTCTTTGGGCATTGTCATAACCCAAAAGACCTTGTTTCAAGGGAACTCGTTTTTTTAAATGTCTGTTAAATACAATATTTTTAACCATAGGCGTGAACAAAAACTCAGCCCAAAGGTAATACTTTAGATTCTTTAAAAGAAGAGAGCGTAATCATAGATTGCATATTTCCGATTTCTTCAATTTGGCTTAGTTTTTCAAGAATGAGCTTTTGATAACTCGGAATGTCTCTGGTGAGTATTTTTAGGAGAAAATCTCCTTGACCTGTGATGTGATAACACTCAACCACCTCGTCAATTTTTGACATTTTCTCTGCAAAAGAACTGATTTGGTTCAATTTATGGCTTGAAAGTGAGATTAAAACAAAAACAGTGACGCCGATTCCTAATTTTTCTTTATCAATTTCGGCATGATAGCTTTTTATTAAACCACTTGTTTCCAGTTTTTTAACTCTCTCAAGAGTTGGCGCCGGTGAAAGACCTATGTCTTTAGAAAGTTGTGCATTTGTGATTTTTCCGTCCTTTTGGAGGATTTCCAATATTTTCTTGTCAATATTATCCAGTTTAATGGAGTGTTTCATTTATAGTTTTTGTTTAAAGCCTTTTGCACATCGTGAAGTTCAGGCAAATAACACTAATGTTTTCCAAAAAATCAAACAAAAAGCCTTAATGAATGATAAAAAACATTAATACGTTACAAAACTCTTTAAAAACATAGAAACTTAAATAGCAATTTTTAAACATGAAAAAGCCGTTTCTCGTTATAAAGTTTATGTGATTTTACTATATAATTATGAACAAGATTAATTTGATGTTGTTTATGTGCTTTGCAACTTTTTTAAGTTATTCTCAAAAAATTTTCACTGTTCAATATCCTAATCGTGCTGACTTGAAAGTTTATGTTGTGCAACATGAAAACAGAGCTGATTTGAAAGTTTTTAAGTTGGATTATGAAAACAGAGCAAAAGGCAATTCAGGGAAGTGGTTTTTTGTTGATTATGAAAATCGTGCCGAAAAAAAAATTTTCTTTGTTGATTATGAAAACCAAGCTGATTTGAAAATTTTCTTTGTTAAATATGAAAATCAAGCAGGTTGGAGAAACCAATCAAAAAAACATTTGATGTTTTGATTTTCAAATCAATAAAATTTGATGTTGTTACATGTTCTTAAAAATGTAAATTTGCCTTTCCGAAAATATTAATAAATGAAAGACAACCTTAAAATCCAGAATTCTAATTGGCAGATTCGCCTTCCTATTATCGTTTTTCTGACATTGGCTTCAGGGATTTTCATCGGTGCTACCATGTTCAATCAACAAAGCAAAAACGATATTCAAAAAAACCTGCGTTTTTTTGGTGAAATATTAACCTATATTGATAGAGATTATGTTGACACTGTCAACACAGAGCATTTAGTTGAAGATGCTGTTGACAAAATGCTTGAAAAGTTAGATCCTCACACCGTTTATATTCCACCTAAGGATCTTCAGAT
>JBDNDT010000364.1:0-3331 GCA_046718985.1 Cytophagales bacterium | reverse complement strand
GAATTACATAAGAAGCATATTCCAAGAACCATTGTTCATACATTCCGGAAACAGGAATCACACCCTGCAATTGCTCTTCCGAGCCATTTTCCATTAAACCACTATTTTCTTCTGACATTGACACTGAAAATTCAACCCGCAAGTTAAACACATAGCAAGAAAAATTGATGTGAAATTTTGAAATTGTAAAATATTGAGAAGAAAATATGAACGACGAAGGCTCTAATTTAAAAAAATGCTATCAAATTGAAGATATAATTTAGATTATAACTCCAAAATAATCAATAGTTTACTTTAAACTGAACTCTACTCCTCATGTATTGCGTTTTCTAAAAATGTGTTAAATGGTTTGAGTAGTGTGAATAAATCAGAAATCTTAGAGATGAGTTTGGAATCATACAATTCTTCATCTTTCAATAGTTTGCTGATGGTGAAACTTTTTAGTTTTAGGTATTCTATCATTGGGTTGTCCAAGTCATATCCAGTTGGTTTAGTTTTTAATTTATGTTCTTGGTCAATGCCATCAAAGTTAGATTTAAATGATTCATCATTAAGAATTGAGAGCCATTCGGTTGAGTTGTAATCAATTTCTTGTCTGATTTTTTTAAGCTCCTCCGGCATTGGCATATAGATTCCCGCTGCCAAAAAAGAAGCTCCCGGTTGCAAGTGAAGATAATATCCGGGTGCTATTGCTTTTTTACCATGCTTAGTGAACCAAGCCGCGAAATTTGATTTATAAGGCGACTTATCATTTGAAAATCTCACATCTCTATTAATCCTGAAAATGCAATTTTTAGTTTCAACGCTTTTGAAGCCTTCATCAATTATGGACAATTTCTCCAACAATCCAGTGACTATTATTTCAAAGTCTTTTCGTGCCAATGAATACTCTCTTTTGTTAGCATCGAACCAAACTTTGTTATTGTTGTCTTTTAGCAGTGTGAGAAATCCGAGAATTTTGTCCATAATCGTTATATCATTTAATACTCCAAGACAATTTTAGCACTCCCGGGTTTCCCTACACATGTGAGTACAAATCCATCTTCTATGTCAGACTCAGAAAGAGCCGATTGATCATCAGGTAACAACACCCTACCCTCTTTGCATTGCACCATGCAAGCTGAACAAATTCCACCTTGGCATGAATGAGGTAAACTAATTTTATGTTTGTTGAAAGCTTCTAGAATGGTTTGGTCAGCTTTCACGGTCACCTCATGTGATTTCCCTTTGATGATTGCGGTCACTTGTGCTTCTTGAGCAACTGATACATCTATTTTTCCACTTGAAAGCACAAAACTCTCTTTATAAATTGAGTCTTTTTTCACCCCAAATGCTTGAAGTCCGGTTTCAACTGACTGCATGAAACCTTGTGGACCACATAGATAATGCTCAGATTGTTGGGGATATACAATTGGGATTTGTTCTGCCAAACGGATGGTGAAATCGTCATCAATTCTTCCTGATAAACCTACCCATTGTTCTGATGGTTGAGTCAACACTTGAATCAAAGTGAATTTATCTCCCAATTTTTGTGCAATTTCTTCAATTTTTGAAGCTCCAATTCTGTCTAGCTCTGTTCTGAAAGTGTATATCAGTGTACATTTTTCAAAGTCATTTTTAATACCGGCTTCTTTCAACAATGCGAGAATTGGCGAAATGCCACTTCCTGCAGCCCAAAACACCAAGTTTCTACATTTTTTTGCTTGGTAAACAAAAGTTCCTCCTGCATCAGAAAATTCAAAATCCTGACCAATTTCACTTTCTTGAACCATGAATTTTGACACTTTTCCATTGTTTATGGCCTTAATTGTCAACGAAATGTGTTCATCAGCAGGATGGCTACTCATTGAATAATGCCTTTCAACATTTTCTCCATTCAAGTTCAAATTCAAGGTGAGATATTGACCTGCTTTGTAAGAAATATTTTTCTTTTCAAAAACCAATGTTGCTGCATTTTGCGATTCGGTTTTCTTTTCAATTAGTTTTAATTTTTGATTCATCTCAAATAATAATTGTTCATTTAAAAGCAGCCATCAATTCAGCCGCACTGTCTTTTGCACTGGATGAAAACTCGTTTCCACTCATCATCACCGCAATTTCTTTCATTCGTTCTTCTTGTTTTAAAGATTTTATCGCCGAAATTGTTTTACCTTTTTCAGTCTTTTTATAAACAAAAAAATGTTCATTTCCTGCGGCGGCAATTTGTGGCAAATGCGTGATGGCCAATAATTGATGTCCTTTTGACATGTTCTTCATCATTTTAGCCATTTTCAGTGCCACATCACCTGAAATTCCGGTGTCAATTTCATCAAAAATCAAGGTTGGTAAATTTGATTTTTGAGCTAAAATATATTTCAAACAAAGCATCAATCTCGAAAACTCTCCTCCTGATGCTGTGTTTTTGATTTCTTTGGCTTCAAAACCTTTATTTGCTGAAAAGAGCAATTTCACTTGGTCCCAACCATTTTTTCCTAAATCATCATTTTTTGTCAAATCCCATTTCAAAACACTGTCTTTCATTGACAAATCAGTGAGCAGTTGAACAATCGCTTTTTCTAAATCTCCTTTCTTATTGTTTCTTTTTTTGCTCAATTCATCAGCTAATGCAGCCGTTTTTTTTCGTGCCTCTTGCATGTTTTTATGAAGTGCCTCAAGTTGGTCATCAACAGATTCAAACATCGAAAGTTTTGATGAAAGCTCATCTCGATATTTTAAAAGCTCTCCATAATCACTGCATTTGTGTTTGAACATCAGAGAATTAATCAAATCAAACCTATTTCTTTTTTCCGTAATTTGTTCTTGGTCTAAAGATTCTCCTGTATTGACTTTATCCAATTCTGCTGCAATGTCCTTAGCTTCTAAAAAAATTGATTTCAATCTATCTTTTGTCACTTTGAAGCCTGAACTTAAAGCTGCTAACCTTTCAGACTGAGAAACCATGCTAGCCAATTGATTGACCACTGAAAAATCATCCTCATCTAAGATTCTTTTCAATTCTGTCAATTTTTCAGCAATTTCTTGGGCATTGTCTAATTCTTTTAATTGAATTTCCAATTGTTCATATTCATTAGGCAAAAGTTTTGCTTGTTCTAATTCGTTGAACACATAAATTTCAAACTCTCTTTCTTTTCTTTTCGATTCAGCATCATCAAAAAGCGATTTCCATGCTTTTTTGGCTTCGTTATATGCACGAAAAGCAATAACATATTGCTCGTTAAGTTCTGTTGTTTCACAAAACGAATCGAGCAATTTCATTTGATAGGTTTCAGAAGTGAGTATAAGATTGTCATGTTGAGAGTGAATGTCTATCAAAAAAGAGCTTAAACTTTGT
>JBDNDT010000363.1:0-3337 GCA_046718985.1 Cytophagales bacterium | reverse complement strand
TGTTCACCTTTCTGTATAAGCTGTCCCATTGGTTGATAGCCAACATCAGATATTTTTGGTTCAAACCCCAAATGTCAGGCAGGGTAGTGATGAAACTGCTGTCAATCATATACCACAACTCCTTGTCGTTTTGAAGTTTTTGACCTAAAACAGAATATAGGATTGCCCCACTTTCTCCAACAGTATATATCCCGAATTCGGTGTATATATTTGGCACTTTCACTCCGTTTGCATCGCAAATCTTCTTTATGTTATAGATGATTTGGTCTGCCATATATTCATAATTGTAATCAAAATGAACAGAAGTCTTGATGGGGAATCCACCTCCGATGTCCATTGAATCCAAATCAGGACAGAATTTTTTTAATTCGCAGTATAGTTCAACAAATCTGGATAGTTCAGACCAATAATATGTAGTGTCTTTTATGCCCGAATTGATGAAAAAGTGTAATAGTTTTAGTTTGAACTTAGGATTGTTTTCTATTTTGTTCTTGTAAAGTGGAATTATATCATTCACTCTAACACCCAATCTTGAGGTATAAAATTCAAATTTTGGTTCTTCGTCTGCGGCAATTCTGATACCTAGATTGATGGTTTCGTTCACCTTAACCAAACTTTCATAATGTTCAATTTCTTCAAGATTGTCAAGAATAGGAATCACATTGGTAAAACCTTCATTGATAAGATTTGAAATGTTTTCTAAGTACTCCTTCTTTTTATATCCATTGTTTAGGACATAAACATTTTTATCAAGTTTGCCCTCTTGAAAAAGTTTCCTAACCAAATTTATGTCAAAAGCTGATGAGGTTTCAATATTAATGCCATTTTTCAAAGCTTCTGAAAGAACAAATTTGAAATGGGATGATTTGGTGCAATAACAATAAGTGTAAGTCCCATCATAATTATACTTTTCAATTGCTTGATTAAAAATCCTCTTTGCTTTTTGAATCTGACTACTGATTTTTGGCAAGTAAGTGAGTTTTAAAGGTGTTCCATATTCTTTGATAATATCCATCAATGGAATATCATTGAAAAGCAATTCATTCTTTTCATTCAGTTTGAATTCGTCAGTAGGGAAATAAAATGTTTGCTCAATCAGGTCTCTGTATTTTTCCATCTTTGTTGAAATATGAATGCAATAATGCCAAAAAAATCTTAGCTATCCTTATCTTTTTTAAGATAGCAATGTTAACAAATTATTAAGCCAATGGTTTATTCCTCAATGATGTCTTGGATGGGCAACAAAATGCCGTCTATCCAACCATTGCTAATGTTTTCAAATGCTTCATCAGGAATGTTTGTGTGCCTGATTTCTACTGAAGTTCCGTTTTTGTCTCCATGAAGTTTAATGGTCGCTATTGATTCTTTACCCTCAGGATTCCCGAAATACCATTCTTGAACCAACATTTTATTGGGAACAAAATCTATCAGCTTTCCAACAATGTCCCCGTCATAAAGAGAAAATTCAGATCCTTTCACCAAGTCAAATTCAACTTCTGCATCAGACCATAATTCAATGATTAAGGGATTTGTCAACGCATTAAAGATTTGCTCAGGTGTAGCTTCGATGGTATGATAAGTTTTGAAGTCTTTCATTTCAAAATAGTTTTATTTTGCGAAATTCGTGAATAAATCAATAGAAATGAAGTGTTGCGAAACTATCTTTTATAAAATCTCTAACAATTTTTTAATTCAATTCAGTTGTTGGTTTTAAAAGCAATTTTTAAATGTTTTTGCAAAAAAAAATAACTGTTTTAATGGTCTTTTTCAGCTGTCAATTAATGAAAACAATGCTTGTTTTTTTTCAAAACTTAATTTTTGCTCTTGGATGACATTCTTCAATGATTTTGGTGAGATGTTCTCTGTCTAAATGAGTGTAAATTTCTGTGGTAGTGATGGATTCATGGCCTAACAGTTCTTGAACAATTCTCAAATCAGCACCATTTTCAACCATATGTGTTGCATAAGAATGCCGAAATGTGTGAGGACTCACTTCTTTTAAAATTCCGGCTATTGCTGTCTGTTTTTTAACCATTTTGAAAATGCTTATTCTGCTCAGTTTTGAACCTTGATAATTTAAAAAAACATGGTTTTCAAACCCTTTTTTAACTTTTTGAGATTGCCTGAAATCTTTTAGATAAATAGTAAGAAATTTTTTGGCTTCTCGACCAATCGGCACTAATCGTTCTTTGTCCCCTTTTCCCAAAACCTTCAAAAAACCAACGTCCAAAAAAAGATTTGAAATTTTAAGTTCAACTAATTCGCTGACTCTCAATCCGCATCCATATAATATCTCAATAATTGCTCTGTTTCTGTGCCCTTCATTGACCGATAAGTCTATGTTTTGAAGAATAAGTTCTATTTCTTCAAAACTGAGTGTATCAGGCAGTTTTCTTGAAAGTTTTGGAGAATCTAAAAATTCCGTAGGGTCTTTTGCTATCCACTCTTCTTGAACCATATAACTGAAAAAGCTTCTGATTCCGCTGAAAATTCTCGCTTGAGAATATTCTGAAAATCCCATATCATAAATGGTTGAAGCAAAAGATTGAATGTCATCAACGCTGACTTCTTTTGGGCTTATATCACCAATTAAAAAATCTTTTAACAGCTTGATATCATGCAAATAAGCTTTGATGGTGTTTTCAGAAAGCCCTCTTTCTAAACTCAGGTGGTCTTTAAAACTAGAAACTGCTCCCTTCCAGTCCAACTTATTCCTCTATCTTCAAAATGAACACATCTTCACCCGGTTTGTGCATAAGATATTTTTCTCTGGCAAACTTTTCTAAAAGTGAGTTATTGCTGAATAATTGTTCTCGTTCTTTAGTGACTTCGGCAATTTTTTCTTGATAATATTCCTTTTGGTTAGAAAGCTCTCGCTTTTTAGAAAATAGCCATGATTGATTTCCTAAGTCGTTTTTGTCAAAAAACAGCATCCAAACCAAGAAAACACTTCCTGATAATAAATAGAAGTTAGTGAAAAAGCGGTAAATTTTTCTGGCAAAATCCATCTATGAAATTTTAACAAAATTACTTCTTTTTTGCTTCAACACAATTGAAATTATTTCCATTCAATTTCAAGTACAAATTTTCTTGGGAAAACAATGGTCGTGTGTTTAAATTCATCCCATTTTTTCACCATGAATTGTTCGTTTACATTTTTTTTCATTTGTGCAGCCACATTGGTATGATTCGTTTTGTGATAAATGACAGATTGATTTGAGTTTTTTAAGGCTTCTTCAAATGGTTTTCTTGAGCAGGGTTTCAAAAATTCAACAATTTTTTTAGCATTGATGCTGTCAACTGTCATATATATTTTGTCCGATGAGCAGTTTTCAAT
>JBDNDT010000362.1:0-3338 GCA_046718985.1 Cytophagales bacterium | reverse complement strand
TCATCTACTGCATTAATCAGCCTTTGTTCGTTGATTCCTTGGTTGTTTTTGATATTTACTTTGTCACTAAAAATATTGGTCAATGAATTGTTTTTGAAGTTAGTGTCCACAATCAACACTTTTCTGTGGTTCAAGACCAAAGAATAAGCCAAAGAAGTGATGATGAAAGTTTTTCCTTCACCCGGTTCTTTGCTAGTGAAAAGAATGGATCTGACACCTGATTTCTCAATCTCAAATCTAATGCTTCTCAACTGTTCTTTGAATTTGGTTTCGTCTTGACTTTTAGGAACTTTGTCAAAGAAGACTTTGCTCAGATTCTCAATTTTGGTTTGGTATTTATACACGAAGCCGATCAATGGCAATCCGATTTTGTTTTCGAAATTGTAAGGATTTTTGATGGTGTTGTCAAAGAAAACCAAAGCAAAAACAATAGCTGCTACAATGAACATAGATGCAATTCCGGCAACACAGGTCAAAATCACACGATGTGTAGGTTCGGGATCAATGGCCGGAGAACCAATCTCAATTTGTCTCACTAAAGCTCCATTTTTCATGGCATCGTTTATGGCGTCATTATATTTGTCCACTACTCTGGAATATTCTTCTTTTGCCAGATTTACTGACATTTCAAGCGGTGTGATAGATGCCTCATTGCCCACAAATTTTGACAAGGTGGCTTTTGTTTGACCAATAATTGACATCAAACTATTTAATCTTGCTTCAGACATTGAAAGGTCTATTTCATAATCTGTTTTCTTGGCCATCAATTCTTTTGAGGCTGCCGACCCACCGTTGTTACTCAACGACTGTTTGTTGATTTCTTTTTCAAGCAAGTTCCTTAGGATATTTATTGAATCACTGATGGCTTTTCTTTTACTTCCTCCGGAATTAATATACACTTCATTCATCAACTCAATTTTTGACTTGATGTTGATGATTTTGCTGTTGCTTAGATTTTCTTCGATTGCTTTTTTGTCGGCATTGCTTAACTGTTTATCTATGCTGGCTATCGCTTTTCTTAATCCTTCAATTTTTTGAAGTTCTTCGTTTCTTGAGTTTTCTAAGGTCGAAAGCCTCTCTATTTGGGCTGTGCTTTGGCTGCTCATATCAATCACATCATTACCGGCTTTTGTGCGGGTGAGCGAATCTAATTTTTTCTCAAAATCTCTTTTTTTCTCATCCAATAATTGACGGAAAAAAGAAACTGACATTTCGGCAATTTTCAACTCTCTTTCGTTGTGAATTCTGATGGCTTCTTCACAAAAGATATTCACCAATTGACTCGAGAAGTGTGCATTTTCAGTTTTAGCTTCCACTTTCACATAATCAGTTCCTGTGATTCTGGAAACACCAATGCCTTTTCTGAGCAAGCCGGGGTTGTAATACATGGCTTTCATCAAATTTTCCAGCTCTGCATCAGAAGAGTCTGCCAAATCCAAAACCTGCATATTTTTGTATTTATCCTTCAACCTGATTGCAAAATCTTCTAATTGTTCTTGTGAATAAACCAATAGCAACTTGTTATAATCCTTGGGCTTAAATCTACCTTTGGATTCGATTTCAAGAATGGTGATTCTGTAAGAAATCATATAAGAAAGCTCTTTAGAGTTTAAAAACTCCAAAAAATTATTAAACATATTGTTGATATCACTCCAACTTAATTCATTTTTCTCAAATGACACTTGTCGGTTATCAGTGATTCCGGCTGAAAGTTGAGCCCTGGAATAAAATTGCTTTTTCTTCATTGAAATTAACACGAAAGTCAATAAGCTTGCAACGACTGCGGTTAACAGAAAATACTTCCATTTCTTACGAAGCTGTATCAGGTAATAAGAAAACTCCATCACAAAAACTTTTTATCAAAAAATGATTGTCAAAGGTAAATTTTTTTTTGTTAATTTAAGGCATTGGATGCACATATACAATTTTTTTCATTGATAAGTACAACCAGAAACCCAAATAACACAATAATATGAAAGTTTTTGTTTTTTTAACATTGTTTTTTCCCCTTTTCATCAGTTTTGCTCAACCTAATTTCAATGCAAATACTGAAGTTCCTGAATTTAATTCCGGTTTTTTATACGGTGTGAATCCGGGTTATTATTCAAACAAATGGCCTGACACCAAATTGGCAGATATTGCTAAAAACTTAGGAGCAAATTGCCTAAGACCTACTTTGCCTGAATGGTTTGTTAAAATGCACGGCTACAATATTAGAATAAACGAATTCAATCATTACAAAAATATTGGAATGGATCACCACACCTTGTTTTTTGACAATTATGAAAATTCAAATCGTGACAGAACAAAATATGACGGATGTTCTGTGGAATCATCATCATTTCAAAATTTATTCACTGACATTTGGGATAATGGTGCAAATGGAACACCTGTGAATGATAATAATCATTATGCGCTTTATGTGTATAATGTAGTTTCGAGATACAAAGACTACGTGAAGTTTTGGGAAGTACTCAACGAACCTGATTTTTGTCTTTCTGCTGATTGTGAAAGCAACCCCGGTGTTGCTGGAAATTGGTGGCAAAATCCGCCTAAACCATGCGATTTAAAAAACTTGAGAGCGCCAATTTTTCATTATATAAGAATGTTGAGAATCACCTACGAAATCGTAAAAACCCTTGATCCAACCGATTATGTGTGTGTGGGTGGTATAGGCTACAAAAGCTTTTTAGATGCTTGCTTGAGATATACTGACAACCCCAATGGAGGTGCAGTGACCACTCAGTATCCCTTGAAAGGTGGAGCTTATTTTGATGTGGTGAGTTATCATGCTTATCCTCAATATAAATTAAGACGTTGGAGCAATCAAATCAATGGTTTTGCTTACAACAGGAACTCAGATTCAGCAGCAGATACCGTAATCAATTACAAAACAGGTTTTGAAAGTGTGTTAAACAAGCATGGTTACAATGGCACAACATATCCCCAAAAACTGTTTATCGTTACTGAATATAATATTCCCAGAAAAACATATTCAAGCACAGACCATATCGGCTCTCCTGAAGCACAAAGAAATGCTATGGCAAAAACTTTAATCAAATCACAAATTTCAGGCATCAAACAACTATGTGTTTATCAACTGGGAGACACCAAAACCAACAGCACCTCCGCCGCTGACGGATATGATTTGATGGGGCTTTACGAAGACCTTACGACCAACAATCCCGGTCAAGAAAAAATCTCCTCAGGCGGAATCGGGTTCAAAACCACTTCTATGCTTTTGAAAGGTTATGAATATGATGCAGCAAAAACAGCAGCCTTGAATTTGCCCTCAGGTGTGGAAGGTGCTGCCTTCAAAAACAGTAATAGTCAATATA
>JBDNDT010000361.1:0-3346 GCA_046718985.1 Cytophagales bacterium | reverse complement strand
TATTGAAACTTATGTGGCTGAATCAACCCTTTTGAGAACGGAAAAAATCTTAGAACAAAAGGGTGAGGATGCAGCAAAAGTTCAAGTTGAAATTGTGAAAACTTTGTTCACAGATTTGTCAGATAAGGTGTTTAAATCAGGCAAAGATGCTATATTATCTATGGCTGAAGGCGACGAACAAAGAATGATGTTGATGGGCTTGAAAAGGTTTACAAAATATGCAGGTCATAACACCAAAGCAAGCAGAAGATTGATAGCTCAGCATCTCATCAATGCACATCAATATTCCATTTAAACAAAAAAATAAAACTGATGGCCTCTCAAACCAATTGAGAGGCCTTTTTATTGCCTTTTTGAATAGTTTTGTCAGGAATCTTGATTTTATTCTAAAATTTGAGTTACTTTGATGCAATGTATTTGTATTAAGTTACAATACAGCTAAAGAAAACAACAAACACGGCTGAATAGGCCTTGACAAACTACTTATTTTATGTATTTGAAACTGAAAAAAACAGTCCTTTCTGTGCTGTTATGCATTTCGGTTGTTACTGTTGCACAAGTGACACCTAACATCAACTCAGGCAATCCTAAGTTTCCGTTTCCTCAGTTTTTGGATTACGGACCGGATAGAAAGTCCCTTGCAAGTAAAATATCACCCGGAGTAACTCATGCTGAAATGGAACAAAGAACCAGAGAGGCATGGAGGTTAGTGTGCAATAACACCAGTCCTTATCCCGGAAATGTGGTGGTTTCAGGTGTTCAATACCTATATCCAACAGCACCAAATCATTGCACCTGTGCCGAAGGTGATGGATATTATTTGTTAGGAGCTGCTTTGATGGGTGATAAGCCTTATTTTGATGGTTATTATATGTGGGCTCATGATAGAAGTTTCAACGGAGTGAAAAGATTTATAGATGGCGTGAATAACCCTTATGGAAATTACAGTCGCGGCTTGTCTTATTCCGGAAGTTTTGGGGCTGGAACCAATGTTTTGGGAGGAGGAATTTCAGGTAATTCTGCAGCAGATGGTGATGTTGATATTGCTTTAGCTCTTTTGATTGCTTACAAACAATGGGGTGAAAATTCAGGAATAGTCCTCAATCATGGTGGATGGGGTGGAAAAGAAATTAACTACAAAGAAGAAGCCCTTAATTATATAAAAGCCATGGTTGACACTTCAATATTTGCACCCGCACTCCCAATGAGAAATTATGTTACGGGTATCATCGGGCTAGATGGATATATGAAACGAGGAGATTCATGGGGTGAATTGACTCCTTGGGCTTTGGGAGGTTATCTAGGTATGAGACCTCAGACCAGCGCAAGCAATGCGCATTACATTGATTACAATGCTCCGGCTTGGTTCAAACAGTTTGCCGATTTTCTTGATGACGAAGGAGAAAGAACATTCTTGATAAATCAATATCGCAGAGCAGAAGCATCATCAGATTGGCTGATGGGTTTGCACTATTCCAAAGACCCCAGAAACATTTCTTACATGGGCAAGGTGGATTATGTTTCGCCTACTGATTTTGCATTCTCAAATTACATTCCTGACGGTGAAGACTTTCGAGGTCCTTGGAGAACAGCCATGAATTATGTTTGGCATGGAAATCCAAACTATACTTGGAATCCATCTAGTCATCAAGTGATTCAGGGAACACCTAATTCTTATCAATATGACATGGCTGTTCGCTATGCACAGTTTTTAAAAAATCAACAAGGTTCGCCATGGAATAATCCCTGCCGAAATATTGGTGACTTAGCTGCTAGACCACTCACTTTCAAGGGACCTTATACCCTCTTGAATGGTTATTTTCCTAATGGGACAATCAATGGTGGAGCATTTCCACTTAATTGGATTCATGGTGCAGGTGCTGCATCGGCAATAGCTGCTCAAGATTTCGAACTAATGGGAGATATGTTTAGGCACTGCGTCATTGCTTGGGATGCTGCAACGGGTACCAACCTTAATTCAAGACCCGTCTATTTTCACGAGTTTTTTAGGCTTATAGGAATGCTGACCTTGGCCGGCAATTTCCATGCACCTAATAAAATGATTCCTCAAGCTAACCTAAAAGTTTATCACAAGGTTGATAAAACAGTGGCTTTCACCGGTGATTTGGTAACATTCACGGTTTCCATAAGAAATTATGGCTCTGTTGACGGATTGGGTACGGTTGTCAAGTTCGGTATCCCAAAGGACTTTCAATTTGTTAGCTCTAACAAGGGTTCATTAGCTGGAGACACCGTGGTTTGGAACAAAGGCGTTGCCACGGGCTTCAAAACAGGAGGGCTTAATGCCACAATTGACAGCATGAAAATCATTCTCAGGGTTGGTTCAACAGCTAATGGAAGATATTGCACCAATGCTAGAGTTTCTGTAACCAATGGAGTAGGGTGGGTCTCTGATGAATATCCTAATAACATCACCGCAGTCATGGAAAGAAACTGTGTTGACGTTGCCACTAGGGCTTTGAAAATTGAAAAAACAGCCAATAGAAGAGTGATTAACCCTGATGACAATGGTGATGTTATTTACAAAATCAAATTCCAAAATTCAAGTGAAGCAGGTTGGCTGAACGGAGGAAGGCCGGGTGTTAGACTTTCTTTTGCATCTGAACCCATGACCAATCCGACATCAGAAGCTGCAAATGTGTTGAAATTCAGATTGTTTCATGATGCAGCTGAGGCTTATATTGACTATGGTAATTATAGAGTTTCTTATTTCATGAACGATAACAGCATCAAGTGTTACACTGGCGATGCCGGATGCACGCTTGGATGGCAGTTGCAAAATACCATCGCTGAGGGAGTAGTGCCGACCAATGTGACTGTTACACATGAAAACATTGTGCCGGGTTCAGATGCTAATGGTAGTTGGAACCAAAGAATTGTCTTGCAGTTTTCAAAGCAATTAGCAACCGTCACTCAGCATTTGCAACAATATGCAGGCTCTCCAAACATGGTTCATGAAGGTGGAACTGCTGTTTTGAGAGGGGTTTGGCGACTCTTCCCAAGCAATTACACTAATGTTAACTGGGCAGACGATTGGAGTTGGGGACCAACTTTCACAAATCCTGACAATGGATTGTTTCACCCCATTGGGGATGATTACACAGACCCTGACAATTTAGGATTACCTATTGATAGCTGGCACAAAAGTGCATGTCAAACCACCACGAACATCATGAAAAAGATTTTAGTGGAAGAATGGGATGGTTATGTTTGGAGACGTGTATTGGGGAATGGTCCTGTTCCGGGCAGAGACGTTGACCAAGTTCTTATTAGAGATACCCTGCCTTTAGGGGTTACTTTCAAGAATTTTATAAGGCAAAATCCA
>JBDNDT010000360.1:0-3352 GCA_046718985.1 Cytophagales bacterium | reverse complement strand
AGTGCTATTTCATGAGTGCCTCCTGTGCGTGAGCGAAGTGGCGAAAGTGTTGCATCATAGCTGTAACCCACAGTATAAAACCAATCGGTTGCCATTCTATCTTTGAAACCAATATTGATGATTGTTGCATCTAGTCTTTTTTCACTAAAATTAAACCGTTGACTTCTATACCATAGCCCACCAAAAAACTGACCATGTGCCAAATATCCACCAAAATTCAGGTTTCTAAATGCTCCCTGATTTTGAAAAATAGCTGCTGGATGAACAAAAGTGTAAAGATCATCATTTGCTTTCATCAACTGAAAACTGCCTTGATAATGAATAGTGTATTTGACAGGCATTCTTTGTCCGGTTTCATAAAGAGAGACATCAGGCATGTTGATATGATCAATGGCAAACCCAATGGAGTTGAAATAATTCATCCATTTATACCTAATCATCACTCCCGAACCAAAATCTGGTTGAATTTTGGAAGTTGCGGGAGGAACGTTTGAAGTGGGTCTCACCACACCCAACACAGGGTCTAATTGGTCACCAAAGGTGAGTCTATCCCAATCGACACTTTGTCTTATCATTCCGGCAGAAAGTCCGAAATAGAGAAAAAGTTTTTCATTATCAGTGTCTTTGATACCAACCACTTTTGAAAATAGAGCGGTCATTCTGGTTTGAGCCAAAAAACCTTGACCTTCCACATGATGCGATGCTAAAAATCCTGCTCCAGCACCCCACATAGGAATTCCGGCATCATAACCGGCCGAGAATGTTCTGATTCGACTGGGCAAACTCGGCCATTGCTCCCTGAAATTGCTGTGAAACCTCATGCCATTGTCTGCTCCGGCATAAGCCGGGTTTAGATAAAGCTTATTGAAGAAAAATTGTGAAAAATGTGGGTCTTGTGCATGGCAAACTCCAAATGTCAAAAGAAAAGCTAAGCAAATATTTTTCATGATTGTCTTTTTTTTAGGGTCTTGATTATGTTATCTCAGCAAGGTAACAGTTCCTGTGGTTTTGAATTTTCCTTTTTTATATTCCATTCCTGGCCAACTTCTGCCACCTTTGAATGTAGCTTCCACTTTCCAAACATAAGCATCTTGGGTCAAAGGAAATCCGTTTTTAGTGCCGTCCCAGCCTTCTTCTGGCATTGTGTTTGCGTCAATCTTGTCTGATTCCCAAACCAAGATACCCCACATGTCAAAAACTTGAACTTTGTAAGTTTCCAACCCTATGCCGACAGGTTTGAAAATCCTTGCCATGTCATCACCCCTTCCCGGGCTGAAAGCTGAAGGTACAAACAAATTGCCGAAGAATGGCACATTGATGCTCTTTAAAATGGTATCTGAACAACCAAACTCATTGGTGACTTTTAGTTTTATGGTTTTGTCTCCAAACAGTTGAAAACGGTGTGAAAAAATTAAAGAATCATGGTTGTAAATTGTCCCGTCTCCCATATCCCAATTGTATGCTACTGCATCAAAAGATTGGTCTGTAAAGATAATAGTACCATAAAGCTCGGGAATGATATTGGGTTCGAAACTGAAATCAGCTACCGGCTTTGGTTTAACATTGATGGCTGATGGCACTGTCACCAAACTATCTATGCAACCCACTGGAGATTTCGCTATCAGTGTCACTTGATAGCTCCCCACCGGATACAAATGTTTGACTGAACTTTGACTGTTATTTGATTTTGAACCTGTGCCGAATTTCCATTCATATTGCTCTGAATGCTGAGAAAGATTCGTAAAAGTGACTTCATGTGGCGTGCAACCGGTGGAATCAGCAAAAGTGAAATTAGCAATCGGTAATGGGTATGTTCTTTTCTCGACTCTTTTGGCGGCTGAGCAACCTCTGTTACTGCTTGCAACCAAATCTATGACATAAGTTTTTGCTTGTGTTAAGGCTATTATTGGGTTATTTAAAGTGCTCACTTGAACACCGTCCAATAACCATGAAAACCCATTAGCCACAGAACTGCTTCTGTTTTCAAGAGTTAAATTAATAGGGAATGAACATGGGTCTGTTTCATTTGCAATCACAAAATCCGCTATCGGTGTTTCATATACTTCAACTTTTGCTAGTGTGGAATCGCTACATCCTTTGTTGTTTCGGGCATATAATTTGATTTGAAAAACACCTTTGTCTAAATAAACATGGTTAGGATTTACCAAAGTTGAAGTGTTTCCATCGCCAAATCTCCATAGAAAATTTTGTGCATCAGCACTGCTGTTGTTGTTAAGTTGCAAAGTGAAGGGTTGGCAACCTGCAGTGTCTGACAGTGAAAAATCAGTTGAAGGTGGTGCATTCACCTGAATGGTTTTAATAACAGTGTCAGCACAGAGATACCTGTTTTCTTTTCCAATCAATCTCACATTGAAAACACCCGCCGTGTCATACACATGACGCACTTGTGATAGAATGTTACTAAATTCAGGCGTGCCATCGCCAAAATCCCAAATGCTGTGATCAACACCGGTTGATAAATTGTTAAAAACACTTTCTTCAAACTGACACAATTCATTTTTGAAAATGCTAAAATCTACTTTTGGAATTGGATTAACGGTGATGGTTTGCTCTGTTGTGTCATAGCTACATCCATTGTTGACAAACTGCTTAACTGTGAATGACTGAGGAACTGTCCCGGTATTGTTGAACGTGTGGCTGTGGTTCTTCGCCACTATTGAATTACCATCTCCAAAATCATAGGAAACAAAATTTCCACCCGTCGAGAAGTCTGTGAACATCACATTCAATGGAGAGCAACCGTCATTGACTGATTGGTTAAAAAAGGCTCTCACTGTGTTTGGCAATACCTTAATGCTTTTGGTTATGGAATCTATTCCACACAAATTTGAAGCTATCAAAGTGATGTTATAAGTGGTGTCATTGTTGCCGATATAAGTGAAATATTTGGTTCCGGGATGTGGTTCTTGCATAGTTCCGTTGATTAAAAATGACTGTTGCGGACCTACGGTTTGTTGCCCGTCACTGAATTTCCAGTAATATGTTGTCGGACTATTTTTTATTCTTCCCAATGAAAGGTTGTTGAAATTGAATGGTGCCGGTGAACAACCGACTGATTTATCTGTTCCAAAGTTTGCCAAAGGCTGAGGTAAAACTATAATGGAATCTCTAAACTCATCACCTTGGGGTTTACATTGATTTTTCACATTGAGTGTCACGTAATAAACAGTGTCTGTGATAATGCCGGGTTGATATACGATGTTGGTATCATTCACAATGTAAGAGTTTGATGTCGTGTTGTTTCCAAAGTTCCAAGTATAGGTTGAGTCAAAGCCAACGCTAAGGTCTTTGAAGGTTACAGTCAAAGGGCCACATCCACTCAAAGGGTCAA